>CAIPUQ010000336.1 GCA_903868295.1 uncultured Roseiflexaceae bacterium | reverse complement strand
TAGGTGAGGGTAGTAGCCACATTGCCGGCGTGCGAACTGCGCACGGCGACGACGGAACCACCGTCTACCCGAACGTCACTGGCATCTGCGGCCAATGCACCGCCGAGGGCGCCAGCCAGGCCGGCACTGACGTCGCGCATGCGCAACGAGGCAGTGGTGAGTACAATAGCTGGCTTGGTCTGCGCAACGACGGCCTTGGCCGCCTGGACGAATGCGTCTGCCGGCATGTGGGTAAGGGAAGCGTGTGCGACAGTCACCACGGATGCTGCACCGTAGCGGGCAGCGTCGGAAGCGATTGCGGCCACATCCGCGCCGAATACGGCGATGGTGGTGGTGCCGAGGGCGTTGGCCCGAGCAATTACTTCACGCTGGGGACCGGTTAGTTGGGTTGCCCCTTGCGGCGCATCGATCAACACGAGAATGTTTGTCATGATGCCTCCTACAGGGCCTGATCGGCGATGAGCCGATCGACGAGGGTGCGTACCTTGCTGGCTACATCGGGGCCTGCGATGATTTCGCCGGCTTTGCGGGCAGCGGGGGGTATGCGGTCGACGACGCTCGCGACATTGGTGAAGGCCGCTGCGGCGATGACAGGTACCTCAGCTTTGGCGTACTTGCGCACCCGCAACAGCGATGGGAAGCGCGGTTCGACATCGCCTTTGCCCACGCTGATGAGCACGGGGAGGGGAACCGAGACGACCTCGGTCTCGTCTTCGAGGCTGCGCTCGAGTTCGAGGGTGGTGGCGCTGGACGACAGGATTTTGGTGACATAGGTGACATGCGTCCAGCCGAGGGCCTGGGCCAACATGGGCCCAAACGCTGCACTTTCGTCGTCGGTGGCGGTACGACCACAGACGATGACGTCGGCGGCGGGCAGCGTCCCAATGGCGCCCCGCACGATACTGACAGCACTGGCGATGTCGGGTTCGCCGTCGGCGGTGACCAGCACCGCGTTGGTCGCACCCATGGCCAACGAGCGGCGCAACTGGTCGACCGTCTCGTCTGTGCCGAGCGACAGGACGGTGACATCACCACCGTGCTCGTCGTTGAGCGACAACGCGGCTTCGAGTGCGTACTCGTCGAAGAGGTTCAAAATGGGCTCGATGCCGCTGGCATCGATGCGCTTGTGCGCATCGATGGCGACCGTGTTGTCGCGCGGCACCTGCTTGATACAGGCAATGATATGCATTGGTTACTCTGCTTCCCAGGCGTCTTTGTTGTAGGCGGGCAGTTCACAGCGCAGTTTGGGGGCGAGTTCGCGGGTACCCATGGCGAAATCGGCTTGGAGCAGCTCTTGCAGTTCGCGGGTGCCTTCGTAGATGACGCCGCCGCGGGCATTCCGCAAGAAGCGCTCGACCGGATATTCGTCCGAGAAGCCGTATGCACCGTGGATCTGGACTGCATCGTCGGCTGACTCCCAGCTGCTGACCGTGGCGTGCCACTTGCCCAACGTCGTCTCACGCGTGTTGCGACGACCTGCGTTCTTCATCCAACCGGATTTGTAGACCAACAGACGACCCATGTCCATTTTGCGGACCATGTTGCTGATCATGCGCTTGACCAACTGGTGGTCACCGATGGGGACGCCGAAGGTGTGGCGTTCTTTGGCGTACTTGACGCTCGCTTCGAGGGCACCCTGGATACCGCCGACGGCTCCGGCTGCCACGGTGTAGCGGCCGCTGTCGAGGGCAGTCATGGCGATTTTGAAGCCTTCGCCTTCTTCGCCGAGGCGGTTTTCGACCGGAACGCGCATGTCTTGGAAGACGATACCGCCGGTGTTGCCGGCACGCACGCCCAGCTTGCCGTGCAAGGGGTACGACGAAAAGCCCGGCATGGAGCGTTCGACGATGAAGCACGAGATGCCACGGTTGCCCTTGGATGGGTCAGTTTTGGCAAAGACGACGAACGTGTCGGCGATGTCGGAGAGGCTGATCCAGATTTTCTCGCCGTTCAACACATAGTGGTCACCATCGCGGCGGGCGGTGGTGGTCATGGCACCGGCGTCGGTACCGCTGTTGGGTTCGGTCAAGCCGTATGCGCCGATTTGTTTGCCTTCGGCCTGGGGCTTGAGGTACTTCATTTTTTGGGCTTCGGTACCCCATTGGAAGATGGTCATCGAGTTGAGGCCGACATGCACGCTGGCCACCACGCGCAGGAACGAATCCATGCGTTCGAGTTCTTCACAGAGCACGGCGAGGGCAAGGTAGTCCATGCCGGCGCCGCCGTATTTGGCGGGGAAGCAGATGCCCAAGAAGCCCAGCTTGCCCATTTTCTCGATTAAAGGTCGAATGTGCGTGCGTGTCTCGGGGCCTTCGCCGTGT
Organism: uncultured Roseiflexaceae bacterium; assembly: GCA_903868295.1. Taxonomy (GTDB): domain Bacteria; phylum Chloroflexota; class Chloroflexia; order Chloroflexales; family Roseiflexaceae; genus UBA965. The sequence goes on along the minus strand of CAIPUQ010000336.1, from coordinate 2,208 downwards.
TCGGCGCCACTGCGGTCCCAGGCACGGATGTTTGGGGCGACTTCGCGCTCGGTGAATTCGCGCACGGTTTGGCGCAACAGGTCGTGTTCCTCGTTGAGAAACATATCGTAATTCGCAGTGAAATCCATCAGTGATTTCCTTCTTTCTGTGCGACGACTCCAAAGACGTCCACATTATACCGGATAACGAGTACAACGGCTGTGATGCATGTCACATGCAACCGACGGACCCTTCCGGCGCCACGGCGGCGACAGACCAAACAGTGCGTCGGGTATAATGCGGTATCACCCCACAGCAATGAGGCAGTATGCGTCCAGCAATCCAGATTTTCCCCGTCTACGGGATCGGCGACGTGGTCACCGGACAGAGCGTCAGTGCGCTCATCGCCGCAGGGTTGGTCCATTCGGGCATGACGCTCGTGGCCGGCGACATCCTGGTCGTCACCCAAAAAATCGTCTCGAAGGCCGAAGGACGCATCATCGACCCGCGTACGGTCACGCCGTCACACATCGCCCAGATGTGTGCGGCCCAAGGCCACAAAGACGCCTGCTACTACGAAGTCGTGCTCCAAGAGAGCAAGCGCATCATCAAAATGGATAAAGGCGTGCTGATCTGCGAGACACACCATGGCCTGATCTGCGCCAACGCCGGGGTGGACGAATCGAACGTCGACGGCGGCACGCACATTACATTGCTCCCGGTCGACCCCGATGCATCGGCGCGGGGGATTCGCACCGAAGTCGGTGCGGCCACCGGTGTCGAACCAGCGGTCATCATCTCGGATTCGTTTGGGCGTGCATGGCGCGAAGGGCAGGTCAACATCGCCATCGGCGTGGCCGGCATCAACCCGCTCATCAGCTATGCCGGGTTGGATGACCCGTTCGGCTATCGTATGCAGGCCAGCATTTTGGCGATAGGGGACGAAATCGCCGCAGCAGCCGAGCTCGTGATGGGCAAAACCGACCGCATCCCCGTGGCTGTGGTGCGCGGCGTGAGCTATGAGCAGTCGCCGTCCGAGGCGAGTGCGTTGATCCGTCCCGCCAACAAAGATTTGTTCCGCTGAGGCCCCTATGGAACTCGCAGACGCCATCAGCCGCCGACAATCAGTCCGCCGCTTCACCCCGCAACCCGTGCCAGACACGATCATTACCCAGCTCCTCGAGGCAGCAGCGCTTGCACCGTCGGCACATGGCCGGCAACCGTGGCGCTTTGTGGTTATCGCCCCCGGGGCAGGCCGGCACACATTAGTCGCCGCCATGGATGCAGAGTGGAGTGTGCAATTGGCCGCCGACGGCACGACCGTTGAGCAGATCGACGCGCGCCGAGCGGCGTCTGCCACGCGCATCAACGACGCCCCGGCGCTCATCATGCCGTGCCTCGACACGACCTTGCTCGATGTCTACCCGGATGCCGCCCGCCAACAGGCCGAATACACGATGGCGGTACAGAGCATCGGTTGCGCCATCCAGAACATCCTGTTGCGGGCGGTCGATCTGGGGTACGACGCCGGCTGGATGTGTGCGCCGGTATTTTGTGGCGCGACCGTGCAGCGTGCCTGCGATCTGCCCGCCACCATCGTCCCACAGGCGCTCATCCCCATTGGCGTGATGGCAGCACCGCCCAAACGGCGTCCCAAACGGAGCGGGGCAGATCTGCGCATCGATCGCTGAACAGCCGCGGTGGTTGGGCGTTGATGGGTGATTTTTGGTACGATACACCTATGCAGACACATACCACATCTGAATCACCCGTCGCCGTTTTGTGCGGCGGAGTCGGCGCAGCCCGCTTCCTCGAAGGCCTCGTACAGGTCGTCGCCCCGGCGGCAATCGGCGCCATCATCAACACCGGTGATGACATCGAACTCCATGGGCTCGACATTAGCCCCGACGTCGATATCGTGCTGTGCACGCTGGCTGGTCTGATCCACCCCGGTCAAGGCTGGGGCATCGTGGACGACACCGATCACTGCCACAGCATGCTGGCGCGGCTCGGTGCCGAGCATTGGTTCATGCTGGGCGACAAAGACCTTGCCCTGCACATCCAACGCACCGCTCTGCGCAAAACAGGGCACACCGCCACCCAGATTGCCCAGCAGTTTGCCGATGCATTGGGAGTTGCGGTGCGTTTGTTGCCGATGACCCATCAGTCGGTGCAGACCTACATCGCCACACCGGCGGGTGCGGTGCACTTCCAACACTTCCTCGTCCG
>CAIPUQ010000335.1 GCA_903868295.1 uncultured Roseiflexaceae bacterium | reverse complement strand
TGCGCTTTATCGCCAAAGAATGGGTATTTGATGCCGGTCAACAACGCAATCAACCATTTGCGTTTACCATCCCCGCTGGTTCGACCGTAACCCTCATCGCGACCAGCATGGATGTGATGCACTCCTTCAAAATCGGCACCGAACCCGTCATCCCTGTCATTGCCGGCAAAATCAGCACACACACCATCACATTCAACACACCCGGTATCTACAAGCTCGAATGCACCTCGTACTGTGGCCCCAACCACCCACAAATGACGGGCACAATCACCATAACGCCATAGAAAAGCGGGCTGCATATGCAGCCCGCCACCGTGTAAACATCTGCCGCTCAGCGCCCTGGTGCGTCTACGATGATGACTTCGAGGCGCCGTGGGCCGTGCACCCCCTCGACGCGATTCAACTCGATGTCGGACGTCGCCGACGGTCCCGAAATGAATGTCAATGGCGCTCGCCGTTCGACAATCGACGCCCGCAGGCGCGCAAACGCCTCAGGAACCGTCAGCACAATCGACGCAGCGTACACCACACACAGATGATAATCAGGCAGGAGCGTCAACGCTCTGCGCCCCTGCCCTACCCCAGCATCGAGCACAATCGTGCCTGTCTGCGCGACCCCCAATGCCGATAAACTCACCACACCATCGGTCGCTGCGATGTCTGCATGGCTGAGCTGCTCGTCACGGATACACGGGATCTGTTGCATGATGTCTGCCGGAAAATCAGCCGGCACCACATATCGCGTACCATACATCGCCAGTCGCGCAGCAATAGCAGCAGACAGCCCACTCGTCGTGCTATACCCAACCCATGCCTTGTACTCGCTCACACGCTCGGCAAACATGTGCACCAGCGCCGCTGGACTCACATCCGCATCAGGCGTACGGTCGGTCGCAAACGAATGAGACACATACCCGGGTCGTTGCCCGCGCACCGTTGCTGCCTGGATGTCCGACAAAACCTGATTACGCGTTGTCGTCATGTCTGTTCCTTTCGCGCCACCATTGTCGGAACGTCTGATCCGGTATTGCCTGCAGATCCCGCATCGCCGTCCATGCACCCAATGGCCCCGGACCGTTTTCGATGTACCCTTCATGCACAAACGGCCATTGGGCCAGTTTGCCCATTGCCTGTGCAGCTTCGTATGTCACACGATTGCCGAATACCTGCGCCAGCCCAGCCATCCCGATGGACTCTGGATCCAACCACCCCGACACGTGTGTGTGCTGCTCGCGCACGACCCGGCCACGCAAATGGACCAGCACCTCTGGTATGTTGATCTTGACTGGACAGACGTCATAACACGCCCCGCACAACGACGACGCATACGGCAGCGACGACGTGTGTTCGGTACCCACCAATTGTGGCGTCAAAATCGCCCCAATCGGGCCAGGATACACCGACCCATATGCATGCCCGCCTGTCCGTTCATAGACGGGACAAATGTTAATACACGCGCTACAACGGATGCAGTGCAACGTCTGGCGACCCACACTATCACCCAACACCTGCGTCCGCCCGTTGTCCAAGAGAACGATGTGGAACTCCTGCGGCCCGTCGCCGGGATGCACGCCCGTCCAGATCGACGTGTATGGGTTCATCCGCTCACCCGTCGAAGACCGCGGCAGCAGTTGCATAAAGACACCTAGATCTTCCCATCGCGGCAGGATTTTTTCGATACCTATGACGGTGATGAGGACATCCGGCAACGTCAGACACATACGTCCATTGCCTTCGGACTCGACGACACAGACACTCCCTGTCTCGGCAATAGCGAAGTTC
>CAIPUQ010000334.1 GCA_903868295.1 uncultured Roseiflexaceae bacterium | reverse complement strand
TCTCGACCTGGACCGACAACTGGGTCGATGTGCCCTTCGACGAACATGCCTTTTTGGCTCAGCTCAATGCGCGCCGAGCCCCACGCGAACGGAGTGTCTAATGTTCATCCGCAAATGCGCCGCCCAGTTGTACACCGTGCGTGACGCCCTCAAAGAAGACTACAATCTCGTCTTGCGCCGCCTCAAAGAACAGGGCTGGCACGCGGTCCAAGTATCTGGCACGCACGGCTACACCCCCCAGCAAATCGGCAGTTTCCTGCGCGAGAACCAGCTGGCCACGGCCGGTATGCACGTCTCGATCAGCGAGCTGACCGACGACATGGCCGGCGTCATCGCACAGGCGCGCATCTTCAATACCCGTGACATCGTGGTGCCCTACCTGCCCCAAGAGTACCAGAACGCCCTCGGCTATCAGATGTTCAAAAGCCACATGAACGCCCTCGCCAAAAAGCTCAGCGCTGCTGGATATCGGCTGAGTTACCATAATCATGCGTTTGAGTTCGCCACCACCATCAACGGCATGGACGCGCTGGCCTATCTGCTCCACCCCACGCCCGACAATGCACTCTTGGCCGAAATAGACGTCTACTGGGTCAAAAAGGGCGGCCAGGATCCCCTCAACTACATCAAAACCTACGCCAACCGCATGCCCATCATCCACCTCAAAGACATGGCCGACGACGAGACGCAGTCGTTCGCCGAGGTGGGCACGGGTACGATCGATTTTCTCCCCATCCTGCGTTGGGGCGAGGCAAACGGCGTCGAGTGGTATGCCGTCGAACAAGACACCTGCCCGCGCAACCCGCTCGACTGCCTCAATACCAGCCTCGAACATCTGCGCACGTACGCAGCCCAGTTGACTGGCAAGTAGCGCTTTTGCGTTTTCGCATGAAAAAAAGGAACGCGCATGTCTGAAGGCATGACATATGCCCCAAAGGGCAAAGTCGCCCCCGTCGTCGCACCCGGCGAGTTCCGCTTCGCCGCCATCGGGCTCGACCATGGGCACATCTATGGCCAGTGCAATGGGCTCATCGAAGCGGGCGCGACCCTCGACTGGGTCTATGATCCGGATCCGCACAAGGTCGCGGCATTTGTCAAAACGTACCCCCAAGCCAAGATTGCCCGGAGTGAACAAGACATCCTGCAGCGTGCGGATGTGGCACTGGTAACCGGCGCAGCAATCCCCAGCGAACGCTGTGCCCTCGGCCTGCGGGTGATGCAGCACGGCAAAGACTACTTCACAGACAAGTGCCCCTTCACCACCCTCGATCAACTCGCCGCGGCCCGCCAGGCAACGGCACAGACGACCCAAAAATACATGGTGTATTACTCCGAGCGCCTGCACGTCGAGAGTGCCGTCTATGCCGGCCAGCTTATCGCCGACGGGGCCATCGGCCGCGTGCTCCAGGTGATTGGCCTCGGCCCGCATCAACTACGTGCGCCCAATCGCCCCGACTGGTTCTTCAACAAAGCCCAGTACGGTGGGATTCTGTGTGATATCGGCAGCCATCAGGTCGAGCAGTATCTGTTCTATAGCGGCGCGACGGGCGGCAC
>CAIPUQ010000333.1 GCA_903868295.1 uncultured Roseiflexaceae bacterium | reverse complement strand
TATGTCGCCCTCAATCAGGGTGAAGTTCGGATGGGTAAGGGCCGTCGCAATATTGCGCCGTTTGCGGGCGGGGTCATAGTAGTCATTGAAATTATCATACGCCACGACGTGCGCGCCGCTGGCCAGGAGGGCATCGACGAGGTGGCTTCCGATGAAACCAGCGCCACCGGTCACAAAATAACTCATATCCCTTCCTCCGCCGCACAGACCCGCGGCACCGACCCGGCCAAGCCCATGACCGCAGCCACGTGGATAGGCAGATAATTCACTTGGAGATATTCGAAGCATTCATGGGCTGCAACCGCAACCGCGGTGCCACACAGTGCGATTGCCAGTGCGCGCGCGAACGCGTCGGTTCGCCGTAGCGCAAAGGCACGACGCAGCGACACCCAATGCAGTACCAGGTACGCAAACAGTCCAATCACGCCTTGTTCAGCGGCGATTTGGACGTACGCGTTATGTGCGTGGCCTCGAGATATCCACCACCCATTATACGCAACATCTGGGTATGCGAGGGTGTACGATCCGGGGCCAATCCCCAGCAGCGGGGACATTTTCCACATGGATACCCCTGCGTCAAACTGCATCGCGCGCTCGACAGCGGCGTAGATGTCAGGGCGTTGTTGGGCTTCGTCGCGGGCGATACGAGGCGCCGAAAAAACCTGCGATGCCGTGCCCAGTCGTACCCCAATCGGACCAGGGATGACACGCCAGCCACCTGCAAACACCAGCACCACAATGACGACAACGACCAGTGCGAGGCGCCGCCACAGGCCCCCGGCGACGACTAACATTGCCAGCACACCGGCACACGCGCCAAACCATCCCCCACGTGAAAACGACAACAGCAATACGACCCCGCACACGACCAGGCCGGCAGTCAGCGGCCAGCGCCAGCGTGCTTGCGTGCGGTGCCCCCATGCGGTCACGACAAGGAGCAGTGGCCACGCCCCGTTGATGTAGCCGGCAAACGAGTTGGGCTGGCCGATGGTCCCATTGGCACGCATAAAACCGGTCTCAGCGATGGCAAATGCGGCAGGTCCAATCCCGCGCAGACTCTGCACGAATGCAAAGCAGGCAGCCGCTATCGGCGCAAGACAGAGGACACCCACAATCACCGCCACATCGCGACGCGACTGCGGCAGAACGGCGACCAAATAACCGACCCCCAGTGCAAGCCCCCAGCGGCGGATTTCGTCTATACCGTTTTGCCACGCGTAGGCAGACCAGCCTGTTGCCAACACAAGCGCGGTAATCACTGCCAAACGTGCCCACAGCGTCTCGTCGTGTGGCACCACGATTGGTCGATGGAGTGCCCAATGGACGATGAGTGCCACCGCTAACACAACGGTGGCCAATTGGCTATGGCTCCGGCCAGCAATCATCAGGTAGTCTTGGGCTGGTACGGCTGCTATCACATAGCACACCGCACACACCAGTACCCCCGGCAGTCGCAGGCCGCGCGCCAGATTCATGCCAGTTCCCCGCGTTTGATGAGTTCCTCGCGGAACCACGGGATGGTTTGGGTCAGCCCGTCGTGCAACGAAACCTGCGGTGACCAGTTGAGCACCTGGCCGGCTCGTGTGATGTCGGGTTGGCGCACTTGCGGATCATCTAGGGTGCGCATGTCTTGTTTGATGACACCAGCCGGGTTGCCCGTCAACGCATTGATGACTTCTGCAAACTGCAAAATGGTCCGCTCCTGCGGGTTACCGATATTGACCGGATCGGTGTAGTCGCTGTGTAACAAACGATACACACCCTCGACCAGATCTGATACAAATTGGAACGAACGCGTCTGGCTCCCGTCGCCGTACACCGTTATCGGTTCGTGACGTAGTGCCTGTTGGATAAAGTTCGGCACCACACGGCCGTCACGCAGGCGCATGCGTGGACCGTAGGTATTGAATATGCGGACGATGCGCGTCTGAACACCATGGCTCCGATGGTACGCCATCGTCAGTGCCTCGGCGAAGCGCTTGGCTTCGTCGTACACGCCGCGTGGGCCAATCGGATTGACGTGGCCATAGTAACTCTCGGGCTGCGGGTGGATTTGTGGATCGCCATAGACTTCTGAGGTCGACGCCAGCAAGAAGCGGGCGTTTTTTTCTTTGGCTAACCCAAGCGCTTTGTGCGTACCGAGTGCACCCACTTTGAGCGTCTGGATAGGCAATTCGAGGTAATCAACGGGCGATGCCGGTGATGCAAAGTGGAGGACCGCATCGAGAGCACCATCGATATGGATGTAATCAGTCACATCGTGCTTCATGAAGCGAAATCGATCGTGCCCGAACAGATGAGCAATGTTTTGTGCATTGCCCGTAATGAGATTATCCATTGCGATGACCGTGTGGCCTTCGGCAATAAAGCGATCGCTGAGGTGTGAGCCGAGGAAGCCAGCCCCACCGGTAATGAGTACGCGCATCTGAACCACCCTTCGCCCTACCGCGCCCCAGTGCGCCAATATGGTTAATATGCACCCCGCCCCAACAACACCGTCGGGATGGTCTGCAGGACAATTCTCAAATCCATGAGCAAAGACCAATGTTCCACATAGTAGATATCGAGTCGGACCATCTCTTCGAACGTTGTATCGCTACGTCCCGATACTTGCCACAAGCCAGTCAATCCCGGCTTGGCTTCGAGGCGACGCAAATGCCATGGTGCGTACTGCGATACTTCGCTAGGGGTCGCAGGGCGCGGTCCGACCCAACTCATTTCGCCACGCAAGATGTTCCACAATTGCGGCAACTCATCCAGGCTGGTACGGCGTAACAGGCGACCCACACGTGTATGGCGCGGATCATGGCGGATTTTGAAAATCGGGCCATCGGCTTCGTTCTGTTGACTGAGTTCTGCTTTGATTTGTTCTGCGTTGACCACCATGGTGCGGAATTTGTACATGGTGAAGCGTCGTCCATTGGTCCCCACGCGCTCTTGGGTAAACATGATTGGACCGGGCGAATCCAGTTTGATGGCAATCGCAATCAACGCAGATGCAGCCAGGACGAAGGGGCTCACCAACAAGGTAAAGCTTATGTCGGTCACGCGCTTCAATACGAGATTGATGCCCTGAATCGATACTTCGCGCAGGCCGATCAACGGCAAACCATCGAATTCGCCGATATCGACGCGGTCAAAGCTGAGTTCCAACAAATCCGGCACAAGACGGAAGTCGACGCGCGTCTGACGACATGCTTCGACCACACCGGGCAACAGGTGCTGTTCATTAAACGGGAGTGCAAT
>CAIPUQ010000332.1 GCA_903868295.1 uncultured Roseiflexaceae bacterium | reverse complement strand
GATCATTGACCGCGTGGGGGTTGAGCAACTCAAACCAACTCGACATACCACCTACCGTCGGCCGGGCCTACGCCGTGAGTGCCGGTGATGACTACGCAATTGCACTCATGAGTCCCGCTGACCCAACCCCCGTGGTCGGCAGTGTCACCCCGACGCCTGGGTATGACACCGTCCTGGAACTGCCTACGACACTGTGGACGGGGATCGTCGGGCGCTTCCCCATGCACCTCCCCGGTCCTGTATCGAGATTCAACGTGACGACCCCTTCGACAGCATTGCCGTATCTGTGTGGTTCAGGCGCAACCTGTCCACAGATTGTCACCGACGAAGTACTCGGTTCAGTCCTTTCCTTCGACGAACGCATCGGGAACGAGATGGTCAGCCCTGCTCCCGTGGTGCTTGCAAACACGTCGTTCACGGTGGCATTTTGGGCGAAGCGGGCCCGCGGGGTGACCGAAGAGACGATTCTCTCCCTCGGAGCGACCCAGGCTACTGGCAAACTCTTTTCATTCGGATTCGACACCGAAGGGCGCATCGAATGTGCGTTCTATGACGATAACTTGCTGACCGCAAACTGGTACAACGACACCCGCTGGCATCATTATGCGTGTGTCTACGACCGCACAACCAATGCACGTCGCATTACTCGGGACGGGGTGGTTATCGCCGAGGACCGTGCCAAAGCACCATTCTCGGGTGCGGGTCCGCTGCTCGTCGGCCGTCGCCCTGATCGTTCTGACGGGTTCAGAGGTTCGATAGACCGATTGGCCATCTACAACCGTGCACTGACCCCGAGCGAACTCTCCGCACCAGGCACATTGCCAACCAGCGGCGTGCTCGCCCAACTCGGCTTTGATGAACGTGTGTACGCGAGTGAAGCACCGTCCCGTATACAACTTGTCTGTACCGTGACGAGTAATTGTCCCGCCTCAGTCTTCGATGGAACATCGAGCAGGCTCGCACTGTCGTTCACTGCCACAAGCAGCCCCTTGACAACCAGTGAGCCACTCATCCTTAAACCATTCACGGTCGCCTACTGGGCCAAGTCAACAGCGACCGGGCGACAAGTCGTCTTTGCACAGGGAACCGGGGCGTCGATGATGTCGATGGGTTTCACTGCGGACAACCGTGCCTTTTGTGCATTCGGTACCAATGAATCAACCAGTGCCGTTCTCGATACGCAAGGGCATTTCGTCTCGTGCACGCTCGATGGCACCAGCCGTACATTGAGCGTGGACGATGCATTCACCACGACCACGGCAACGCTCAGCGGTACCGGGAATGGTGCGACCATGATTGCACCGATCCCAACTGGGACAAACATCAAGTACCAAGGTATCCTCGATGATCTGGCAATATACCGCATACCGCTCAATCGCAATCAAATCATCGAACTCGCAAATCGAAGTGCGATAGCACCACAACCGACCCTCGCCACCCTGACATCTACCCCTGTGGGCCGCTCCACCGCGACCAACAGCCGAACAATCACGGGCACCGCAACACCGAGTCGGACCGCAACCACGGTAGGCACCAAAACACCGCTCCGTGCCACGGTAACGTACACACCGGCAGTCGCAGCGAGCTACACACGAACCAACACACCCAATATTTCATCCACTCCCAGCCGCACGAACACGGCGACGCCGACCCCTACCAACACCGTCGTCACATCGACACCAACGATTACCTCGTCACCCACCAGGACATTCACACGGACACCCCTCTTTCTGACACGGACATCATTGGCACGTCGCACACGCACGATAGCGTACCAAACGTCTGTCGCCGAAACTGCATACCCTGCAACGGCGACGGTCTATGCCCGAAGCACAAGCACTGCAGAGGCCCGTACCGCAACGATGGCGGCTGTACTCACCATTACTGCGTATCCGCTCCCCGGCACCGGGACACCCACGCCATCACCGTACCCCGTACCATAATCGTTCCCACTTCCCACGAGTACCACGACACCCCCGTGCAGTTGCACGGGGGTGTCGTGTATTGGTGATTTCTGTCGTGGGTCAGAGCGCGCGCACCATCTCACGTTGGTACACAAACGGCTCCCATTCGCACTCCAATAACGCAGTCGCCATCCACGACGCATCTTCGATGTTCACAAACCGCAACTGTTCAGCGTTCGTCTGCGATGCCACAGCCTGGACGACTTCTGCAACGGGTATGGTCGAACGCCAGTCGGGATGAATCCCAAGCTGCATCACACTCCCACTCGCGGCTTGAATGATGCCATACGCCACCACCGTGGATCCTTCGATGCGCACCACGTAGTGAGCCCCCCGTGCCGAAGCAGCCGCCTGCTGCCAACTGGGCACATAGCCGTTGTACATCGCTTCGTCGATCCCTGCAGGGAGCTGGCTGCGCACCTCCCAGCCCGTTGGCAAGCGATGTTCGGGGGGTCGTCTGGTACGAACACACACAAATCGACGGGTGGTGGTGCATCCATGTCGCTCGTAGAGTGTCTGCGCGGCAGTGTTGTTTTCGAGCACCTCGAGCTGGAACGACACGGCACTTGCGGAGCTCAGCTGCGCCCACAAGGCGTGCAACATACCACTGCCGATCCCTTTGCTCTGGTGACCCTGTCTGACACCGGTTGCCGCGTCGTATGTGACCCGACCATGTGCTCCGTCACGGACACCCACCAATACAAATCCGACCAGTGTGTCCGCATCAAAGCACCCGACTGATAGATTGAGCGAAACATCCCGTGAGTCCATCATTGCCGATAGCTCTGCAACCGAGAGCGACATCGGTACTTCATATGACCCAAACGCATCCACAAAGGCATCGTGGATGTCTGTGATTGATACACCTTCCAATGTTCGATATTCCATCATTCCCTCTCTCGATTGATGCGGAAAAGCGTTGTCCCTAACGTCCGTACGGTACACGCAGAGCCGCGAAGGACACCGCCGGCGCTGTATTTCTGCGTTGTACCGTTTTCAACTCCCACACGCTGATTCGGCAGAAAGGGGTCAGAACATCGTTTTGTGTAGCCTGAGGTGTGGCACGTGCACACATGCAGTATCTGCAACAACAAAAACCACACCCTGCGCCAGAGCGCAGGGTGTGGCATGAATGCGTGGGACTACAGACCAGCGGCGCGGCGCAGAGCGTCGGCTTTGTCGGTTGCTTCCCATGGCAGATCGATGTCGGTGCGGCCGAAGTGACCGTAGGCAGCGGTCTGGCGATAGATCGGCCGGCGCAGCTTCAGGTCGCGGATAATCGCACCTGGGCGCAGGTCGAAAAATTCGGCGATGAGCTTCGAAATCTTGGCTTCGTCGATTTTGTGGGTGCCATAGGTCTCTATCGAAATCGATACCGGATGTGCAACACCAATTGCGTACGACAACTGCACTTCGAAGCGGTCTGCAATGCCGGCTGCGACGATGTTCTTGGCGACATAGCGAGCTGCATAGGCTGCGCTACGGTCGACCTTTGTCGGGTCCTTGCCCGAGAACGCACCACCGCCGTGGCGGGCCACACCGCCGTAGGTGTCGACGATGATTTTGCGGCCGGTCAGACCTGCATCACCATGTGGACCACCGACGATGAACTGGCCGGTTGGGTTGATATGGACAGTTGGCTGGCGATCCATCAGATGGGCCGGCAAGACCTTAGCCAAAATGCGCTCTTGCACGTTCTCACGCAGGTCGCCCTGCGAGATGTCGGCGGTGTGCTGCGTGCTCAACACGACGGTGTTGATGCGCTTCGGCTTGCCGTATTCGTACTCGACCGTGACCTGGCTCTTGCCGTCTGGTCCGAGGAAGGGCATCAAGCCACTCTTGCGGGCAACCGACAATTCACGGGTCAAACGATGCGACAACGCAATGGTCAACGGCATCAGTTCGGGTGTTTCGTTACAGGCGAAGCCGATCATCATACCCTGGTCGCCGGCACCGACGGCATCGACTTCAGCGTCGGACATTTCGCCGCCGCGGACTTCGAGGGCCTTGTCGACACCCATGGCAATGTCAGGCGATTGACCGTGGATGGCCACGATAACGCCACATGACTCTGCGTCGAAGTAGAATTTGCCATCGGTGTAGCCGATTTCGCGGACGGTCTTGCGGACCAAATCCTGCACGTCGACGTACCCGTTGACGGTTACTTCACCCATCACGACGACCAACCCGGTGGTGGTGGCCGTCTCACATGCGACACGCGCACGTGGGTCGATGGCGAGAAATGCATCAAGTACCGCGTCGGATACCTGATCGCACAGTTTATCCGGGTGTCCTTCGGTCACTGACTCTGACGTAAAGAGCAGCGACTTCGAGTTCATAAATGATGTAGACATGCGTCTCCTTTACTACACAGGATTCGTCGTGACAACCGCAGCGTCAAACATGGTTTGACGCTGCGGCGACGGCGAACTAGGTGCCCTCTTCCCAGGAACCGAGGTATTTCACCTGCTCGGTGCTGAGCAGATCGTATTTGATGCCCATGGCGCGCAACTTGAGCGCAGCGATTTCGGCATCGACGGCCTTTGGCAACGCGTGCACCGCAGCCGACAATTTGCCTTTGTTCTTGAGCAAGAACTCGGTGGCCAGTGCCTGATTGGCGAACGACATGTCCATCACGGCACTTGGGTGACCCTCGGCTGCTGCCAAGTTGATCAAGCGACCTTCGCCCAGCAAATTGATGCGGCGACCATCGTTGGTGATGTACTGGTCGACAAACGGACGTGGTTGGCGCTTTTCGACGGTGATAGCATCGAGGTCGTCGATGTTGATTTCGACATTGAAGTGACCGCTGTTCGAAATGATACAGCCATCCTTCATCACGGCGAAGTCTTTGGCGCTCAACACGTGCTTGTTCCCGGTTGCAGTGACGACGAAGTCAGCTTGTGCAACGGCTTCTTCCATCGGCATGACGCGGAAACCGTCCATAGCAGCTTCGAGTGCCTTAACTGGATCGACTTCGGTCACAATGACCCACGAACCCATGCCACGGGCGCGCTCAGCGATACCGCGTGAGCAGTAGCCGTAGCCAGCGACCACGAAGGTTTTGCCGGCCAACAACACATTGGTTGCGCGAATGATGCCGTCGAGGGTGCTTTGGCCTGTGCCATAGCGGTTGTCGAACAAGTGCTTGGTGTCGCTATCGTTCACTGCGATAACGGGGAAGGGCAACACGCCGTCAGCAGCCATCGCACGCAGACGAATCACACCAGTGGTCGTCTCTTCGGTGCTGCCCAACATGGTTGGGATAAGGTCGCGACGTGTTTTGAGGATACCCGACACCAAGTCCGCACCGTCGTCTTGGGTGACGTGTGGGTTATGTGCCAGGGCTGCCTCGAGGTGCTTGTAGTATGTTGCGTTGTCTTCGCCCTTGATGGCATAGACAGGGATTTCTTCGTGCTTGACGAGGGTTGCAGCGATGTCGTCTTGGGTCGACAGCGGGTTCGATGCTGCCAACACGACATCCGCGCCGCCTGCAGCCAACGTGGCCATCAGGTTGGCGGTCTCGGCCGTGACATGCAGACATGCCGATACGCGCATCCCGGCAAACGGCTTCTCTTTGGCGAAGCGCTCACGGATTTGGCGCAACACGGGCATTTCGTTTTCTGCCCAGATCATGCGCTTGCGACCCTGCTCGGCTAAGCTAATGTCCTTGATGTCGTACTCTTTACTCATTGAGAACCTACTCCTTACTGCGATTCTTCTTGCCCGATATGCTCACGTAGACCGCTCGTCAGTGAACGTCGCCACGCGTCAGTAACCTGCGCATTCGCATACGAATCCAACAACGATGTTGGGCTTCGCTCTGCAGCAGGCACGGCCACGGCGTGGGCGAATGCCACGGCCTGCTCCACAAAATGATTGCATGGCGCTACGGCAATCTCATCGAGTTGCGCGAAGTGGGCGCCACGCCAAAGACGAATGGTCGACACACGATCAGGAAAAATCGTGAACGGACGTTCAATCTCTATCACTCCATCATACCCGATAATCCGGGCATTTTGGAAGAAACCACCGACAAAACTCACGCTACATGTCGCGTCGATGTCATTTTCGAGCATACAGACTGCGCTTGCCCTGACATCTACCTGATTTCCACCCCACAGTGCCATACCAGTCACCTGAGTCACTGCAGACGAAGTCATCAGTCGCGCATAATGCACCGCGTAACAACCAAGATCAGCAATCGCACCCCCACCGACACGCTCCGTCATACGGATATCAGCAGGGTTGTCTTGTCGATACCCGAACCCGACGTGGATCTGCGTAATGGCCCCAATTGCGCCGCTCGCAAGCAGTTCACGTGTCTTGATGGTCTGTGGATGATACTGATACATCATCCCCTCACGTACCACAACCCCCGCTGACAGCGCAGCCGATTGTATCTGCGCCACCTCGGCAGCAGTGCACGCAAGCGGCTTTTCGACCAGTACATGCACCCCGGCTGCAATTGCCTGCAACGCAATCGGTGCATGCAGATGGTTGGGTAGTGCGACATACACTGCGTCACAGCGTTGTGATGCCAGCAACGCGCCGATATCATCAAATGCCTGCGCCGAAAAATCCTGCGCAAGCACCTGCGCTGCGTCGATGCGTCGGCCATAGACCGCGGTAATGCGATGCCCAGGGGCTGTGTGCATTGCAGCGCCGACTTTTTTGGCAATCCGGCCTGCGCCGATAATCCCCCAGCGCACGCTTACGCCTGCAACGCCTGGCGAACGGCGTCATCGACACCGAACGACCCGACATAGCGCGTATAAAACTCCGCCGGAGTGTACTGGTGTTCTTGACAGCCATGATGTTCAATGGCGAACGCACCCGCCAACGAAGCCATCTTGCCGCATGTCTCTGCCGACAACCCGTGGGACATTCCAAAGACAAAACCTGCAAGATAGGCGTCGCCGGCACCCGTCGGGTCACGGACCGCGTCGACAGGAGCAACATCGATGCTTGTTTCGATCCGCACACCGCTGCGGGCATCCGATACGATAGAGCCTTTGTCGCCGCGCGTAATGACGGTCAACGGTACCCGTTCGATCAGCTCTTGTTCGCTTTTGCCGGTCATCTGGGCCATCATAGCGAACTCATAGTCGTTGCCGATCAGCGCGTATGCCCCATTGAGCCCATCCAAGATCTGATCTGCAGTCAGCCGTGGGGTCTGTTTGCCCGGATCGAACAAAAACGGAACCCCCATCTGACGGCATTCCGAGACGTAGCGGGCCATTGCTTCGGGATCTGTCGGTGAAATAACAACCAAATCGTCTTTGGTCAACCCAAATCCCAGCAAACTCAAATCGCGCGACCGTGCCATGGCACCGGTATAAAACGCAACCAGCTGGTTATTGGCTTGATCGGTATTGATAAAACACGAAGCGGTGAATTCACCGACGACTTCGTATACGCCAGTCGCATCGACACCGCGGCTTTGCATCCAGGCCCGGTATTCACCGAAATCTTGACCTGCCGAAGCAACGACCAGTGGCTTTGCGCCCAGCAACGCGAGCGAGTAGGCAATGTTGCCAGCAACGCCGCCACGCATCCGCTTCATCGAATCAACCAGAAAGCTCACCGACAACATGTGGACGCGATCAGGCAGAATATGGTCTTTGAACAGACCAGGGAAATTCATGATGTAATCGTATGCCAACGACCCTGTGACTACCACGCGCATGGGGTTCTCCTTCATTCTGTGTGTCCACCGATCAACTGCACCAGCAGTGCATCGACCGCCGCTGCGGTCGTACAGGTCTGTGCAATAACCGCTTCTGCCTGGTCGATGGGAGCTTGTCCGAGCGATTGTGACGGCGCAATGACAAGCCTGCTCCGCAGCTCCGCGGGGGTAGCGCCTGCCGCCAAAAACCGTTGTATTATCGCATACACGCGTGCATCGGTTTGCGCCGTCTCTGCGGTGTTTCGCGCATCAACAGGGACAACGCCAATACCGACGCGCATCCCGTTCCTGAGTGCACCGACGAGATCTGCAATCACCTGATCATCAACGAACTGATCCTCCCAGTGGGTCAGAATCAATACGTCTAGCGGCAACTGGACAATCTCGCCGAGGGGGGTCCCGCAGCGCAACGTCAATGCACGTTGACACGGGATTGCCAGCACCACGCGTGCGAGCGCAACCAGTAATTCATCTCGATCAATCGTCATGAACGGCGAGCGCATCACGTCGTAGAACGGCTCTTCGAGACACACCATGGCAGGTCTATTGGCGAGCATCATTGCGTCGGCTTGCATGCGTGCCCGTAAGCAGCAATGAATCACCACGCCTTCGAACAGCGCAGGGTCTGCCAACAACGGCTGTTGATGCTCATCGGTCAGTTGGGCTGCGAGTGATATCGGTCCCAACATTTGCCCTTTGATGCCGACGTCTGGTGCAAGGGATTCGATGTCCGTCAAGAGTTCACGCAATCCGGCGGCCTCTTGCTGCGTCCATTCGGCCGTTTGCACGCGTGTTTTCTGCATGAATGCAACGGTATACTGCGGTATTGCTGCCAAGGTGGTCGCACGGGTGACATAGACACGGCGCTGGGACGCGTCGAGCACGAGCCCTGGCAATCCCCAACTCGCTTGCACGATGCTCCGCTCAAAAAAATGGCGTTGCGGCAACTGTGGCCACGCGACATACGGCAAATCGTGACGACGGAGCACCGCACAGGCGGCCTGTTCCGACTCGTGTGGCAATGCACCGTAGAGCATCGGGATGACGCGTGCCTCGGTCACACTCAACAGACTGCCGCCAATCCTGGTCCGTACGGCGCCCGAACAACGCCCTTCTCGCAGATAATCGCCGTGATGTACTTCGCTGGCGTCACATCAAATGCTGGATGTGCCGCAGTCACCCCCTCTGGCGCGATGCGGATCCCCTGGATGGTCGTTACTTCATCCGACGACCGTTCTTCGATGGGTATCAAACTGCCGTCGCTGATCTTGCGGTCAATCGTCGATGTCGGTGCAGCAACATACATCGGGATCCCGTGCGCGTGTGCCAACACGGCGAGTCCATAGGTGCCGATCTTGTTGGCTACATCACCATTGGCTGCTATCCGGTCTGCCCCGACGATGATGCAATCGACCAAGCCCTGCCCCATGAAGTAGGCTGCCATGTTGTCGGTAATCAACGTCAATGGAACCCCGCCACGCTGGAGTTCAAACGCAGTCAGACGAGCACCCTGCAGGTACGGTCGCGTCTCGTCTACATAGACATGAATAGCGCGGCCAATCTCGTGCGCACGATATATTGGGCCCAATGCCGTGCCGTACCCGGCAGTCGCCAGTCCACCTGCATTGCAATGCGTGAGCACACGGCCGCGCGCTGGTATGAGCGGCTCGCCGTGACGGCCTATCGCTTGACACATGGCCAGATCTTCGGCAAACACCGCTTGTGCCTCGGCCAGCATGGCGGCGCGGAAGTCTCCCAATGGCAAATGCTGTACACGCGTCGCGTACGCCATCATCCGTGCGGTTGCCCAAAACAGATTCACGGCAGTGGGCCGCGATGCATCCAATACCCGTTGGGCGTCATGCAACGCAGGCATAAGGTCGGCAGGAGTACTTGCTGCAGTGCGTACTGCGACAAGCGCCATGCCATACGCCGCGGTACAACCGATGGCCGGCGCACCACGGACTTGCATCGTCCGTATCGAGTCAGCCACACCAGCAACGCTGGTATAGGCGTTGACGACTTCTTGGTGCGGCAAAAGGCGCTGATCGAGCACATGCACGGCATTATCGTGCCACGTCACCGAGACGAGCTGGTTCATATGGTTCTCGCTGTAGAGCAAAGGGACGCTTCGAACATAGAGTATACCACAGGGCTTTTTGGCCGCACGGTCTGCCGTCTCAACCGGCTACATGGTACAATTTTGCTAATCAACTGCGAGGAGTCACCCCATGGCATACGGCGTCAAACTCGACCCTACCCCGATTACTCCGGGCCTGAGTGTCAAAGCACTCGTCGACAATCACTTCTATTCATACAACGGTGGCCGCCTGCGAGAGGCATGTCAGCTCTATGCCCGCAAAATGAGTGCAGCCGATGTCACCATCGGCGTCACCCTCTCGGGTGCGTTGACGCCGACTGGGCTGGGTACCGCAGCGATTGTGCCCCTTATCCGCGCTGGGCTGATCGACTGGATCGTAAGCACCGGCGCAAACGTCTATCACGACATGCACCGCTCATTGGGGTTCGAACTCTTTGGTGGTAGCCCGTATAGCGACGACATCGAACTGCGCGAACACAACATCATCCGAATTTATGACATTCTGTTCGATCAAAACGTT
>CAIPUQ010000331.1 GCA_903868295.1 uncultured Roseiflexaceae bacterium | reverse complement strand
GCAACAACCGCACCCGCACAGAACACTGCGTGGACGTAGTTCATCACGCTCCGATTGCGTTCGCGTTCCCAATCAAGGGTGACCGAATTGATGGTGATTTCGACAATGCCATACCCAAGCCCGTATAAGAGATTTACCACAGCAAAATGTGTCGGTGTCGCGACTGCCGACAAGCCAACCGTCGCAGCTGTCAACACGAGCAGTCCTATCGATAAGGCAATCCGTTTGCCGATTCGTTCGATGACCGGTCCGCCGAACAACAGGATGAAGACTGCGGTCAGTGGTGAGATGAGCGAGAGTTCGCCAAAGAGTGCTTCACCCATGCCGGCGGCCGGCATGATGTCCTTCCAAAAGACGCCGTTGGCTCCGATGCTGAACCCGAAAAAGACGAACACCGCGAATACCATTGCGATCACACCGCGGTGATGCCACTGTCGAATCTGTTGCACACGAACCTCCAACTGCGTCGTCTTGAGTGATTCAGTATACCATGCACCCTTTTGCTACAATGAACCAACCAGATGGCAGACTAACGACAAGGAGGTCGTGATGCGCTACGGAGTTATCGGTGGTGGTGGGATGGCGTGTGTACACGCAGGGCACATCCTGCGTATGCCAGAGGCACAGTTGATCGCCTGTGCCGCGCCCGAGTTCAGCCCGGCGATGCGTGCACTCGCCGACACCGCACATGTGGCATGTACTGCTGACATCACTGCGTTCTTGCGTCGCGACGATATTGATGCCGTCGTCGTTGCAACCCCGACCGACACGCATGCGCTCCTCACCATCGCAGCCCTCCAAGCCGGGCACCACGTCTTGGTCGAAAAACCATTGGCGCGTACGGTCGCCGAAGGCGTCGCAATGCTCGAAGCAGCAATGCATGCGCAACGCAAACTCCTGTGCGGGCAGGTCGTCCGCTACTTCCCCGAATACGCGACCGCACACGACACGATGGTGGCCGGTACCATCGGCCGCATCGGGGTTGCCCGCACGTCGCGCGCTGGCGCGCACCCTCCCGCACACAGCTGGTACGCCGATACGCCACGGAGCGGCGGTGTTGCACTCGATTTGCTTATCCACGACATCGATTGGTTGCTCTGGACGTTCGGTCCTGTCGAACGCTTGTATGCCCGTTCGATCACCGCACGTGCTATCCCAGGCCGAGACGGGGTGCTCGCGATACTCCGCTTTGCATCAGGGGTTATTGCACATGCTGAAGCGAACTGGTCGTACCCGGACGGATTCGTGACGTCTCTTGAGGTCGCTGGCAGCGACGGTATTGTTGCGCACCGCAACGACGGTATCGTCGATTTGGTGCTGCGCCCACAGCCCGGCAGTGGCGCGACGCTGGCTGCTGATTCGACCGCCCAAGAAGATCCCTACTATGCACAACTCTGTGCGTTTGATGCATGGATCCGCGGCGGGGCTGCCCCGCGCAGCAGCCCGCAAGATAGCCTCGAAAGCCTCCGTATCACACTCGCAATCGTCGAAAGTGCCACCACGGGTGCTGTGTTGAGCTACCCCGTAGAAGGGAACAAATGATGACGACTCCTCGTATACGGATTGGCATTGCCGGGGTCGCCCATGGTCATGCGCATAGTTATGCAGCCGCCGGAAAAGAGCTTGCAGGGGTCGTCGTCAGCGGCGTCTACGACCACGACGCATCCCGCGGCGCAGCATTTGCCGCACACTACGACGTTCCGTGGTACCCACAATTGTCAGATGTATTGGCGTCATGCGACACACTCATGATCGCCGCCGAAAACACACAGCACCACCCCATCGCCATGCAGGCAGCCGCAGCCAAGGTGCCGACGCTGTGCGAAAAGCCGCTTGCCACAACGCTGACAGACGCACAGGCCATGGTCGATACCTTTGCGCAAGCGGGTGTTGCACTCGGCACGGCATTCCCCGTCAGGTACAGTCCTGCCGTGGTGCGGTTGCGCAACACACTCAACGGGGGTGCGCTGGGGCAGACCTTGATGGTCCGTGCAACGAACCGGGGCACATACCCGGGCGGCTGGTTCGGTGACCCTGTCTGGTCGGGTGGTGGCGCGCTCATGGACCACATAGTGCATGTCGCCGATCTGGTGCGCTGGATCTGGGGTCGCGAAATTGTCTCGGTGTATGCCGAAGGTGCAACACGGCTGCACGACATCCCCGTCGACGACGTCGGCATGCTGTTGATGACCCTCGACGATGGCATGGTGGTGAGCCTCGATCCGAGTTGGTCGCGCCCCGCAGGTGTCTATCCGACATGGGGTGATGTCACCATGGAGGTCACCACCGTGCACGGCATTGTCAATCTCGATGTGTTCGGACCGCATGTCGACGTCTATCAGCAATCGACCCGGCGCTATCAATGGGCAGGCCACGGCGTGAACTTCGACGCGGCCATGATTGCCGATTGGATAGACGCTGTACGCAATGGGACTGCAGCCCCGATTAGTGGTGTAGATGGGTTGCGTGCGGTTGCCGTTGTCGATGCCGCCTACCGCTCGATGCATAGTCACCGCCCCGAAGCAGTGCATCCGCTGCGTTGACAGTGTCCGCCGGCACTGGTATAGTTTTGTTGTTGTTGAGGGAACACTGATGCGTCGCAGTCGACGGTACACCCACCAGATGCAGATGACCACCCCCGCGTGTTGAGCACCGTGTAGGTTGCTTTTCACCGCGGGTACAGCACGTACCCGCGGTGCTTTTTTGTGTATGCAGAGATGGAGGATATATGGCAGAGCACATTCTGGTATCGGTCGCATGGCCGTATGCAAATGGACCGTTCCACGTCGGGCATATCGCCGGGGCATACCTGCCAGCCGACATTTTCGCCCGCTACAGCCGCCAACGCGGCCGGGACGTGCTGATGGTATCGGGCTCTGATTGCCATGGGACGCCCATTACGCTCGCCGCCGAAAAAGAAGGCGTCCTGCCGCAGGCCATCATCAATCGCTACCATGCCAGCTTCATCGATACCCTGCGTGCCATGGGCATTACGTTCGATTTGTTCACGCAGACGTACACCGACAATCACTATGCTGCCACCACCGATATCTTCGAAGTCCTCCAGTCCAAAGGCTACATTTACCGCGAGACAGCCGTCGGCTCGTATTCCGAGTCGCTGGGCCGTTTCTTGCCCGATCGCTTTGTCGAGGGGATCTGCCCCAACTGCAAATACGACAAAGCACGTGGCGACCAATGCGATAAGTGTGGTCAGCTCCGTGATCCCAAAGAGCTGGGTAGTCCTCGATCGACGGTCGACGGCGCACCGGTGACCTTCCGCGACACCGAGCACTTCTATCTCGATCTCGAAAAGTTAGAACCCAATCTGCGCACCTGGCTAGACTCGACGTCGCGGGACTACTGGCGCAGCAACACCCTCGCCTTCACCCAAAACTGGCTCCGTGAGGGCCTGCACGGTCGGGCAATTACCCGTGACCTCGAGTGGGGCGTGCCGGTGCCCGGCAATCTGCCCGAGTTCAAGGACAAGCGTATCTACGTCTGGTTTGATGCCGTCATCGGGTATTACTCGGCGTCGCTCGAATGGGCCAAACGCACCGGTCAACCCGATGCATGGCGTGCCTGGTGGGACCCGACGCGTGAGTCCAAAAGCTATTACTTCATCGGCAAAGACAACATCCCGTTCCACACCATCATCTGGCCGGCGATGCTGTTGGGCTACGGCGATCGAGCCTTGCCGTTCGATGTGCCTGCCAATGAGTTCCTCAACCTCGAGGGCGAGAAAATGAGCACCAGCCGCAATTGGGCGCTGTGGATGCCCGATTTGTTGACCCGCTACGAGCCCGATTTGCTCCGCTACTACCTCACCGCTGCAGCCCCCGAAGGCAAAGACAGCAACTGGAGCTGGGCCGAATTCGTCCAGCGCGTCAACAGTGAACTCGTCGCTACCTGGGGTAACCTGGCCAATCGTGTGCTCACCCTGTCACAGCGCAACTTCGGTGGCGTGCCTACCCCGGGTGACTTCTTGCCCGTCGACACGACCCTGATGAACGCCATCGAAGTCGGTTTTGAGCGTACCCAAGAACTGTACGAAGCCGTCAAACTGCGTGCTGCCTTGCAAGAAGCCATGTCACTCGCACAGCTCGCCAATCAATATCTCAGCGAACAAGAGCCGTGGAAGGTCGTCAAAGTCGACCCGACCCGCGCCGGCACCGTCATTTTTGTGGCGCTCCGGGCAGTCGACACCATCAATCGGCTGATGGCGCCTATCATACCACATGCCTGTCAGCGCCTACATGCGATGTTGGGCTTCGATGACGTGCTGGCCCCGCAACCAGTGGTCGAGTCAGAGATAGACCCCGATGGCCAGCAGCGCCCCGTCCTGACCGGCGATTACCGACATCACGCGGGCTGGCACATCAGCACGCTCAAGCCGGGGACGCTCATCCGCGAGCCAGCGCCGTTGTTCCGCAAACTCGATGACACCCTCGTCGCCGAAGAACTCGCACGGCTCGGGTCGTAGCAGCCCGATAGTGGTCTGCGCAAAGGAGTGGTGCCGTGCGATTTGGTCATGTCAATCTGGTTGCCCGTGACTGGGACTTGCTCGCAGATTTTTACTGCAGACACCTGGGGTGCGTGCGTCTCGCACCGGTGCGCGATCTGCAGGGGCCACTCGTCGATGCGGGGGTGGGTGTGGCCGATGCCCGCATCCGTGGGGTCCACGTGCGACTCCCCGGGTATGGCGATAACGGCCCCACGCTCGAAATCTATCGCTACGACCCGCTCATAGAGGTCACATCGAGTGTACGGCGCAGTGGATTTGGCCACCTCGCGTTCCAGGTCGACGACATCGAGGCGACGCGCCAGGCACTCGTATACGGGGGCGGCTCATGCATCGGCGACATCGTGACCACGCGCGCCGGTGATCGTCGTGTCTCGTGGTGCTATGTGGCAGATCCCGAGGGCAATGCCATCGAACTCCAACGCTGGCATG
>CAIPUQ010000330.1 GCA_903868295.1 uncultured Roseiflexaceae bacterium | reverse complement strand
GCCGTGCCCGAGCGCCTTGTGGTTGAGCATGTCGAAGCGGGGTGCGCTCCGGCTGCCGACGGGACCAGCGTCGCGGACGAATTCTTTGGCGTGGACCTGGACAATGACGCTGGCGAGGGCTTTAGCGTCGGCGACGGGATCATAGCCGACGGCCATACCATTGGCCATGTCCCAGTAGATGCCGACGTTTTTAGAGCCGACCGCCGCGACCACAGCCAGGTTGGCGGCGGCGGGCAGGGTGCTCTCGATGCCCAGGACGACCCCGGCTTTTTCGGCATCGGGGGCCAGGGTCTTGAGCGCCCGTACGAGGCGCTCGATGCCAGCCTCGCCGACGATTTCGGCGTCATAGAAGAACGGCACGAGCAATACACCGGCGCCGATGTCGGCACACAGGGTAATGCCACGCTTGATGTTGAGGATGGCGTTCGCCACTGCGGCGGGGTCGTCGTTGGCGATGTTGGCAGCATTGAGGAAGTGGGCCGCCACCGATGCGATGGTGATGCCGTTGGTGCGGGCCGTCATGCGGATCATGTCGCGCATCGAGGGGCTCATGCGGCCGCCGGGCAGGGCATCGGCGGGGCTGTTCCAATCGAGTTCGACGCTGTGATAGCCGAGGGCGGCAGCACGGTGAAAAACCTCGCCGATGTCGCATTTGAGGACACTCTGCATGGTACCGAACTTCATTTAGGACTCCAATCGGATGGTCTGGCCGCCGTTTTGGAGCGAGCGCTCGGCTGCCATGGTGAGCTGCAGGGATTGGACTGCGTCGGCATACGAGGATTTGATCATGGCTTGGTTCTTGGTCTTGAGGGCCGTCAAGAACTCGCCGACCTGACGGATATAGCCCGTCTCTTCGCCGTGGTAGCTGACCGGTTTGCCATCGATGACACCGCTCAGTTCGAGGTCCATGGTGAGCTTGAGGTACAGGTCGCGACCGGTCAACTCCCAGCCACAGCCTTCGGGGACTTCGGTGCAGCTGGTGCTGATGACCGTGCCGATTGCGCCGTTGGCGAACTTGAGTGAGACGATGGTGCTGTCTTCGAAGTCGGCGATGTCGTCGGCGGCACCCTGATGCCCGAATGACTGGACGTGGCTGACCTCGCCCATCAGGTGACGGAGCAGGTCAAACATGTGGGTGCTTTGTTCGATGATTTGGCCGCCGCAGATGCTGCGTTTGCCCCACCAGGGGTGGTTGGCCGGCATCCGTACCATGAAGCGGGCCAGACCCATGACGATTTTGCGGTCCCCGATGAGCTCGCGCGCTTTGGCGACGATGTCGGCATAGCGGGCCATGTAGCCGACTTGATTGATGACGCCGGCAGCGTTGATGGCGGCCAATGTCTGGGCTACCAGCGTGGGGTCGAGGCCGACGGGTTTGGCAACAAAGACCGCACAGCCTGCCTTGACGCAGTCGATGACCTGCTGCTGGTGGTAGCCGGGGGGGATTGCAATAAAGACCGCATCGAGGCGCTCGTTGGCCAGCATTTCGCGGTAGTCGGTGTATCCGGTGCATTTTTCGGCAGCGGCCACCTCGGCGACGCGCGCGGCGTTGATGTCGCAGACTGCAGTGACAGGCGTCTGGTACTGTGCCAGCGCTTTGCGATAGATATCGACGATGCCGCCGATACCGATGAATCCGATTCGCATGACAACCTCCGTTGGATGATGCAACAACACGGTAACGGATACAGCGTACCATAGCAGACGCGCTGGTGAATCAGCGGTTGCTGGGGTCTGTCGCACCGAGATACTGCAAGGCAGACGCGTACATCTCGTCGGCGATGACTTTGCATATGCTCATGGACGGAATTTTGCCGCTGTAATAGAGAAAAAACGGGGAGTTGACCATGGTCAGCGCGGTCATCGCGGCTACCAGCGGATCGCGCCGGATGAGCACTCCGCTGTCGATACCGAAACCCACGACAGCGCTGAAATGCTGGGCGACCTCCTGCAAGCGGGCGAGATTCTCTTCGTGACTCTCGAAGCCCATGTGCGGAGAAATCCAGGCGAGTTTGTACATGTTCGGGTTCTCGACCGCGTAGGTCGCCATGTATTGGAGCACGCGTTGGACAATGGGGATCACGGTGTCTGGGTGTAAATTCTCGACAATCAGATCTATTTGCGCGCGATTGCGGGTCCATTCACGCTCGGAGAGGGTCTGCAGGATGTCACGCTGATTGACGAAATACGTGTATAGCGACATGTGCGCCATCCCGAGTCGCTCGGCAATGGCACGGCTACTCATACCCTCGGGGCCTTCCTCTTGGAGGATGGCATTGGCGCAATCGAGGATGCGCTCGCGCATGAGGGCTATTTCTTCGCGGGTCTTTTTGGGACGCGGCATCGCAACCTCACCCGGTACAAACTATACATCTTTGTATAATTAATACAGCACAATACCACAAAAATCGTCGTGCCTCGCGTATGCGAGGCACGAGGAACATGGAGCCGATAGTCGGGATTGAACCGACGACCTACTGTTTACGAAACAGTTGCTCTACCACTGAGCTACATCGGCAATGAATCAAGTGTATCAGAAAAAATCGGCGAATGCAAAAGAGAAGAACGAACGATAACTCATGCATTGGCAGAGCTCGACCGGTTGATTTTCGTTCTGATTTCTGAATTCTGATCACTCGATATTGATATGCATTTGGATGACCGCAAAGATGCCGCTGAGATGCGAGGTCGGCGACATGTCACCGAAGAACGCTTTGACGGTGCGTTTGTGGCTTTCGAGTTCACGTTTGGCGATTTCTTTGGTATGGAACCGTGCCTGCAAACAGCGCACGCGATTGCTATCGGCGCAGAGTGCGGCTGTCCGTTTGACCCGCTCGGCATGGCGTTGCTGGGCTGCGCGATAGACAAAGCCGGCCACGATACCGGCAATTGCACACGGGATGGCGAGCACCGGACTGACCAACACTGCAGAGAGAATCAGTGCAGCCAGGGTCATACCCGTTATCGCGAGGTATATCGACTTCTGGGCGATTGGCGTGTGTGCGGCTGCCTGGAGGGCATCGAGCTGCGTGATTGTCTCGCAATGGGTGAGGTAGAAATTCGCATCGTCGATGGACTCGTATGCATGCACCATCTCAAAGACTTCGACGATTTCGTATTCGGGCAAGATGCCGATGACCGTCGCCATCTGGGCACTGATGTAGTGAGTCGCCTGTGCCATGAATTCTTTGTCGACGATTTCGTCGAACAGTTCGTAATCTACCCGTGAGTATGCGATGCGATTGGCAAGCAACGCGAGCACACCGGCGCATAAGCGCGGGCTGCGCTCGACTTTGGCGACGAGTGCCTCGGCGGTGTGTCGGTAGGTGAACACCTCGTCTCGGACGCGTTTGAGCGCTGCCGCAAGCACCTCGGCAGAGGCATTGGAGTCACGCAGCGCACGCACCTGCAATGCGGTGGCAACGTCGCGGAGGGGTTGCAACGATTGGGCAACAGCGTGTGCATTCATAGCGCACCTCGATGGTGAGAGTTGATACTACCCACACTATAGGTCAGCAGACGGCTGAATGATTCGTGTTTTTTGACATATTCGGATGTGTTCGGCTGCGGGAGTGGGGCGAGGAAATCAGTGGGCGGGGAAATCTTTGGGCGTGATTTCTTTCAGCGGGGCTTATTGCAATAAGCCCCGCCCAAAATCCATTAGTGGATATCGCCGACGATGAGCGCTTCGACCACACTCCCTGCAAGCAGACGCTGCTCACCCGGCGCTATAATCAGCAATGCATTGGCCGCCCGCATCGACAACAATCGGCTTGAGCCCTGAGCGCCCGTCGTCGTCGCCACCAAGCGTCCATCCTGCCAACGGACGATGGCGCGCATATACTCGGGGCGATCGGGCGACGGCATGATGGCATCTGCAATATGGACCGACACCCGGGGGCGCTCGGGAGTTGCGTCACCCATCAAGCGACGCAACGCCGGTCGCACAAACACCTCGAACGACACCAGCGACGACACCGGATTGCCGGGCAGACCAAAGACCACGGTCGAGCCGACGACGGCGCACATGGTCGGCTTGCCCGGTTTGAAGGCAATCCGGCCGAACTGCACCTGGCCGAGTTCGGCCAAGAGCGGCTTGATGAAATCGCGGGTGCCCATCGACACACCACCGCTGGTAATCAGCACATCGGCGCGGGCCAACCCTTCGCGCACACGGGCACGCTGGAGCTCCGGCTGATCGGGCGCAATCCCGAGCGCAATGCCTTCGCAGCCCGCCGCCGCGATAGCAGCCAGCAATGCGGGGCTGTTCGAATCACGCACCCCGCCGTAGGGTATGGATTGGTCGTATGGGTAGACTTCGTCGCCGGTCGACAGGACCGCCACCACGGGGCGCCGATAGACCGTGACGTGACGCAACCCGATCGTGGTAAGCAGACCGACATCGCCGGGAGCAACGACACTCCCCACCGGCAGGATGACATCG
>CAIPUQ010000329.1 GCA_903868295.1 uncultured Roseiflexaceae bacterium | reverse complement strand
TGCCCTTTGCCATCGGCGAATATGCGTTCGGATTGGTGACGAACATAACGGTTGCAACGGTATCTGGTATTCTCTACACAGGGTTGATGGTAACCGTTGTTGGATATCTCGCGTTATTCTGGGCATTACAACGTACGACGTCTGGCAAAGTATCGGCGATGATGTACTTTCAGCCAATTGCCGGGGTGGCTGTAGCGTGGGTATGGCTCCACGAACAACCAAATCTCTTGTTTTTCGTAGGGTCTGCATTGACCCTGCTCGGTGTCTGGTTTGTGACCAGTCAACCGTCCCGCACGTCGCATCCCACTGTCGCCGCCGAGCAATGACGCTCGTTACGAAATGGCATCGACGCCAGAGGAGACACATATGAATGTCCTATTTGTCGCCGCAGAAGCTGCCCCGTTAATGAAGGTCGGCGGTCTGGCAGATGTGGCCGGAGCGCTCCCCAATCAACTTGTCCGTGACGGCGTCGACGCCGCGCTGGTCATGCCACTCTACAAAAAAAATCGCCATCTCATTACCACATCGCTCCCGGTGACCGCGACGTTCCTCGCATTGGGTGAACGCCAAGAAGAGTGCCGCGTTTATATGCTCCCCGATGCAGATGGGACAAAACGCTATCTCCTCGACATCCCTGCTGCGTTCGAACGGGATGCCGTATACGGAGAATTCGATGACGACGCGCGCTTCATATTGTTTGCGCGGGGAGTCATGCACCTCATCCAACATCTGCGCGAGGTCAACGCCTGGAACGTCGACGTTGTGCATGCAAACGATTGGCACACTGCCTTGGTGCTTGCATATATGCGTACGCGCTACAACTACACCTTCGGGCACATTGCAACGGTCTTCACCATCCATAACTTGGCATACCAAGGTGAGTATGGCGGCTGGTCGCGCCACCTTGCAGGCCTCGACGAGTGGGGTGGGGTCGAACACAACGCAGGTTTGCCGGGTGATACGTTTAACTTTATGGCACGCGGCTTGTTGGCTGCCGACATGATCAATACGGTCAGTCCAACCTATGCGAATGAGATTATGTCACCTGCCTACGGTGAACGCCTCGACGGCGTTATCCGCAGCCTGCGCGATCGCCACAGCGGGATCCTCAATGGTATCGACACGCTCATGTTTGATCCAGCAACAGATCCCAATCTCGTTGCCACCTATACCGCCAACGACGTCAGTGGGAAGGTACGCTGCAAAGCAGATATCCAGCAGTTCTTCCAATTGCCGGTAGATGCCGACATTCCCATGGCAGCGATTGTCTCGCGCTTGGCTTCCCAAAAAGGGGTTGACCTGCTCGATGCAGCACTTCCTGGGATTTTTGCCACAACAAACATGCAACTCGTGGTGCTGGGGAGCGGCGAACCACATTGGGAGGAACGGATGCGCGAGCTTGCAGCCCGCTTCCCCACACGAATGGCAGTCCATATTGGGTTCAATGCGGCCCTCGCCAATCGCATCTATGCAGCCTGCGATTTCTTCCTCATGCCGTCACGGTTCGAACCGGGCGGGTTGGGACAACTGATTGCGATGCGCTACGGTGCCCTCCCCATTGTCCGTGCAGTCGGCGGATTGAACGATACCGTACGCGAAGGTGCGCACGGCAACGGGTTCCGCTTCACCGATTACACCCCCGAAGCACTGAGCGATGCAGTGCGTCGCGCCTTGGCGTGCTATGCCAAGCACGCGTTGTTCGCCGAGATACAAGCACGCAACATGCGCGAAGATTTCACATGGCAGCGCTCATCGAAGGCATATATTGCCCTCTACGAACACGCCATTGCACGGCACAAAGGAGTCTAAGGTGAACATACCGCTCGTTGCCGTTGTAATGGGGTCGCATTCGGATTGGGACATCATGCAGCACTGCGTGGACACCCTCGACGAACTCGGTGTCCCAACCCACACGCAGGTCGTGTCGGCCCATCGCACACCGGATTTATTGTTTTCTTTTGCAGAAAACGCCGCGGCGAGCGGCTTGCGCGCTATCATCGCCGGTGCCGGCGGGGCAGCCCACCTCCCCGGGATGCTCGCCGCCAAAACACTCGTCCCCGTGTTTGGTGTGCCGATACCGAACGGTGCGCTGAACGGCGTCGATGCGGTCTGGTCCATCTTGCAGATGCCCGCTGGTGTACCTGTCGGGACACTCGCCATCGGCAAAGCCGGCGCAATCAATGCTGCGTTGCTGGCCGCGGCTACGCTGGCGTTCGATTATCCCGCAATCGCTTCTGCACTGGCCACACGCCGCGCCACCATAACCGCACACGTCATCGCCAACCCCGATCCACGACAGAAGAATTAGGAATTAGGAATTAGGAATTAGAAATTAGGAATTAGTAGTGAATAGTTAGTAATTGGCCGGTAAAGTCTGCACTGAGCAGGAAAAATTTCCAATTACTCACTACTCACTACTCACTACTCACTACTCACTATGGACTGGCACTCAAAACGTTGACACCATACGATACACTCACTGTAAGCGAAAGGTGGCAACATGAGAAAGCTCGTTCGGTACACAGACGAATTCAAGGCACGGATTGTCAACCGAATTCTGGTTGATGGGATTCCCATGTCCATTGTCTGCCGCGAAGAGCACATCGATGTTTCGAATGTGCGTAACT
>CAIPUQ010000328.1 GCA_903868295.1 uncultured Roseiflexaceae bacterium | reverse complement strand
GACATGCGGTTGGCGCCAAAAGGTACGTCGGTGTGGACTGGTGTAGAAAAGCCGTTCGACCGTTACCGCGGTGCCTGGCCTGCCGGCACACGCGCGCATATCCTGGAGCTCGCCGGCGGCGAAGCGGACCTCGGTCGCGTGCGG
This sequence comes from uncultured Roseiflexaceae bacterium, assembly GCA_903868295.1. GTDB lineage: Bacteria > Chloroflexota > Chloroflexia > Chloroflexales > Roseiflexaceae > UBA965. The sequence goes on along the minus strand of CAIPUQ010000328.1, from coordinate 1,407 downwards.
ATCGTCGACCCGCCGGCTGACGGCACTGACCGCTGCAATTGCGGCGATTGCCGCCAATGCCTCGCCGCGGAACCCTAATGTCGCAATGCCGACGGTGTCGTTGGCATGCTGGAGCTTGCTGGTGGTGTGCCGTTGGAACGCCAGTACGAGCTCGTCGGGGGACATCCCACAGCCGTCGTCGCGTACATGGATGGCACCAGCGCTGACCTGCACACCGATGTGCCGTGCACCGGCGTCGATGGCGTTGTCGAGGAGCTCGCGGACGACGGCTGCGGGGCGATCGATGGTCGCTCCCGCGGCGAGTTGGGTAGCGGTCAGGGGATCGAGAATGTGCATGGCATGCTCACGAATAGAACATTTGTTCTATTTTAGCATGCTGGTATGCGGTGTCAAGGGGTCAGGTGAGCGAAATAATGTCGGGGCCGATGTCGGCGTCGTCGTGATAGCGGGCCACACGATCGGGCCGATAGATACCGCGGGCGGTGACCACTGCGTTGATACCGACGTCGGCAGAGCTCGGTGTGTCGTCGCTTGGTCCAAACGGCACGAGTGCATAGCGTGGGAAGGCCCGCTGCTGGGCTTGTACGAGTGCCGGCGTGAGCGTGTGGTCGGTCGGCACACCGTGTTGATTGACCCCGGTGTGGACCAGCACGATGGTGGCGTCACTGGGCAGCAGATCTGTGCGCACCCAACTCAACCGCGGGACTGATGCCCCCATGGTCTGCCCCATCACATGCATCAGCACCTGCGCACAGAGGCCATCAGGGTCGAGGATACAGAGGTGGTCGTCGGCACTCAAGAGCTCGACGGCGAGGCGACAGGTGCGGTCGTAGCCGCGGTCGAAAGCGCTCAGGCAACGTTGCAGGGTCGATGGACTGTAGCCTTCGGTGGTGCCGCGGCTGGCCAAGGTACGGATGGGCTCGGGTGCGCCTATGGGCAGCTGCCAATCGACGCCGTGATCAGCGGCAAACCAGAGGGCGGCAGCGCTGACCAATAATGGACTATAGATGCATTCGGTAGCCAGCGCGTGGTCGAGCTCGGCGGGGGTGTCGCAGTGGATGCGCGTGCCGTCCCAGCGATGGGCGTGGAGCTGGCGTTGGGCGGGATCGTATTGGACGCAGTCGCGGGCGCGGTATGGGAGCATGGTTAATCCTCGTCTGAGTGGGCTGCGTGGGTGCGGAACCAGTCGGCCACGACGCGGTGACTGACCGCCCGGAAGCTGCCCCAGCCGCGCCAACTCGTACCGATGTCGGGGTGGTATGCATCGGGCAATTGGCAGAGATCAGCAGCACGCTGCAGGAGTTCGCTGGGATGGAGCGCCGCGAAGTGATGGATGCGTTCTGCCTCGTCGATGACGACCGGATCTGTAGCACTGACCGTGCAGACGTAGATGTGGGTCACAAACGG
>CAIPUQ010000327.1 GCA_903868295.1 uncultured Roseiflexaceae bacterium | reverse complement strand
GCCACGTGCCCATGCATACCCCATGCCGCCGGTGCCGTTGACAGTACGTGGCCGTATCATGGCAGATGCAGCGACGACGCTCGGCTGGCATACGTTCACTCCACCATTGCTCATCAACACGACCCCGTACCAAAATCGTCCGGCCTGTGCCAAATGTGGGCTCTGTGTTGGGTTTGCCTGTCACGTCGATGCAAAAAACGGGACACACAATACGATGATTCCACGGGCACTTGCCACGGGGAATTGCACACTCATCAGCGAAGCGTTTGTGTTGCGGGTGCTCATGGCCGACGCGCACACCGCTAGCGGCGTTGAATACGTCACTGCCGACGGTGTCCATCAGCGCGCGTATGCTGCAACCGTCATCATCTCGGCGAGTGCCATCGAAACGCCCCGGTTGCTGTTGAACTCTGCGACCAGCGATCACCCAACTGGGCTCGGTAATCACTCCGATCAACTCGGCAGGCATCTCCAAGGCCACGTCTACCCGCGGTCCATCGGTTTGATGAAGGACCCCGTCTACGACGGCGAAGGACCTGGAGTAAGTATCAGTACGGTCGACTTCAATCACGCCAATCCGGATGTCATTGGCGGCGGGATGTTGGCCGACGAGTTCATCACCTTGCCGATTGTCTTCTGGAAGCGCTTTATGCCGCCCGAGGTACCGCGCTGGGGCAAAGCAGCCAAAGACTTCATGCGTCACGCATATCCGCGCTTTATTGACATCACGGGCCCTGTCCAAGAGATCCCCACCCCCGACGCACGGGTGACCATTGATGCAACGGTGCGTGATCGATTTGGCGTCCCCGTCGCACGACTCTCCGGCAAAGTACACGCAGAGACGGTACGCACAGCTGCCTACATGCACACCAAGGCCCGTGAATGGCTGACAGCAGCGGGAGTGGAGCGGCAATGGGGTAATCCACCGAACCCCGGGTTGAGCGCTGGTCAGCACCAAGCAGGCACCTGCCGGATGGGCGACGACCCTGCCACGTCAGTCACTGATCGCAATGGCAAAATTCACGGCATTAGCAACCTGTATGTCGCCGATGGTTCGCTCCACGTCACCAATGGTGGCTTCAACCCGGTTTTGACCATTCTCGCCAATGCCTACCGCATTGCCGAGGGGATCGTTGGGCGCGGTCGCTAAACACAACACAAACCCCCCGTCACCGCGGTGACGGGGGGTTGTTTTTAATCTGTTAGGCGACCGCTTCGGTAACCGTCTGCTTTTTCAACTTTGCAAACGACATCAACAAGACCCCGCCGATGATAAGTGGTAAAGCGTACAACATGTACTCGCTCACCGATTCTTGGTTCAGCATTGTTCCAAGCAACACCGCAACCATCGGGTTGACATATGCAGAGCTTATTGCGAGTGCTGGTCGTACCCGTGGGACGAGATACGAATATGCGGTAAAGCCAATGAGTGATCCAAAAATCAACAGATAGGCAAAGGCCCACAATGATGTTGTCGTCACTGCTTGTGTGACTTGTTCACCGGTCACCAATGCAGCAACAAACAAACTGATGCTCGCACCCAGCATCTGCGCTCCACTCGCCATATAGGCATTGGGTGACTGCCGCACACGGGGGATCAGCACGGTGCCCAGTGACCAGCCCATTGCCGCTAACATCAAAAAGATGAATCCCATCGGTGCTGCTTGGATTTG
>CAIPUQ010000326.1 GCA_903868295.1 uncultured Roseiflexaceae bacterium | reverse complement strand
GATAGTCGTGCAGAAGATCCCTTGTCTATCAGCCGCATCGATGTCGCCGCAGCAGCCCGTCTGGCAGCCATCGCAGGTGCGATTACACCGACCGTTACTGTTACCCGCACTGCCAGCGTGACCAAATCGCGCACCATGACGCGGACGCGGACGGCGACCCGCACCATGACGCGCAATCCGCGCCACACGGCATCCAAGACGCGGACGCGGACACGCACTGCCACCAAAACAATCACCCCGACCCGGACAGCGACGCTGACTCCTTCAGAGACCGCAACACCGTCCGAGACGCCCAGTCCAACGCTGACCGCGAGTGTGACCATGACGGCCACGGCATTGCCGGCCTGGTCGACGAGTGTGACTAACGGTGGGTTCGAGACTGGCTACGCGCAGACGGCATGGACGCAGTCATCGGTGTGTTGTCTGCGCCTGATTAGCACGGCAGCATCGCCATTTTTGCCGCGTCATGGGACGTACTTCGCGTATTTAGGTGGCTCACCGAACGAGACGTCGATTTTGGCGACGACCCTGACCATCCCCGCAGAAGCGACGTACCTGCGCCTGCACACGTACAGTTATTCCCCCGAGACGGTGTGCGGCAACGATGTGACGACGGTGAAGCTCAATAGTGTGCTGGTGGCAACCATCCCGCATTGTTATGCCACGAACACGCTGTCTGGCTACATCCCGTTTTCGATTGATGTAACCGCACTGCGTGGTCAGTCAGGAATCCCGCTCGAAATCAAAACGGTGACCAATGGCACAAAAAACAGCCATTTCTTGGTGGACGATGTCGGGTATGTGAGTGCACCGACGGACAGTATTTTTCGGTTTTCGTCGCATGTCTTTGATTACCCCGTCGAAGACGTGATCCGGAGCGCACCATAACACACGGTAGCGCCTGCCCCTCTGTGCTGCGGCACGGAGGGGCGTTTTCGTGCGCGTTTACATGTGTACGTACACATGCGTGCGGGCGTATACTGGTCCGACAAGAAGAGGAGGATGTCATGTGTCGAACGTGCGGCTGCGGTGATGTGGACGAGTATGACGACGACCTCGCCGAACTGGCAGAAGATGACCCCGCCTGGGCGTACGCGCTCGCCCGCGAGGACGATCTGTCGGTCACCGAGGATGACGGGGGTTGGCAGGAGCAGGATGAGGGGGATGAACCGTACACCGCCGATAACCCAGACGATGAACCAGACGACGGCGATGATTGGTGAGTGGGGGTGGATTGCGGGCGCGGCTGGAAAAAGCGGGCGAGGAATTGCGGTTAACGGGCGAGGTGTACCTCGCCCCTGGCGATCGTTGCGCAATTGTGTTGTAAACCAGCACTCGCCGCACTGTTAGCGGGTTAGTGCACGACGGTTCCCCGCCTACCTTTGAGAGCAAACGCAAAGGGATGAACTGTCCCAGAACCTTTTTTTTGCAACAAAAACGCTGCCGTGGTCATCGACCAGCCGGTGTCGACGTAGTCGTCGAACAAGATTATCTGCTTGCCGTGACACTCGTCTCGGATCTCATAGCCGGTGTAGGTGTTGGCTGCGCGCAAGAGTTGATTGGTCATCCGAGACTGCTCACTGAGTGTGGGCTTGGCGACAATCAGTGGGATGTACGGTATGCCCAATTCGCTCGCAATTGCCTGTGCATATGCCGCGAGCAGAGGTGCTTTGTGCGGGCGTGCAGGGATGGTTGTGATGACTTTTTGGTCGAGGGAACGTTGTTGCAGCCAGCGCCGCAGAATCGACACACTCGCCTCGATGAGCTCGTCATGGAGTTCATCTGGTCTGGTGCGCACGAGCTTCCCAAAGACGGGATCGTCGTAGATACACAATGCTTTGCCTTCGGCGGCGCGATATTCAATGGGGATGCTGTTGCTCTGGCTGATGACTGCACCTGCGGGCCAGTGTGTTTTTGGGGTGATGGCGACGAAGTCTTTTTTGACGAAAGAATTTGCACTTACCAGTATGTTTTGTTCGAGTGGCGCGTCATCATCGACTCCAGTGCACACCGTACATACGCCGCAGACGGCGCTTTGGTTGTCGCCCAGGGCTTGCCCGAGGGACTGACCGATGCACTGCCCGGGGGAGATACAATCGCTCAAGAGGACGCTGTCGAGCATCGCCATGGTGGGTAGGATAATCCCGTGACGGGTGGCATCCCAACGCTGTGGACCAAGGGTGTAGCGTGAGGTCGAAGGACTACTGACACACCCCTGGACGAGCAGATGTGCCAGACCACTTTGGATTGTGTGATCGCTCAGCATGACGTTGTTCAGAATGTTGATCGACGAGACGCCTTGTGGATTTTTCTGGAGGTATTGGATGATGTGGTTCAAGTGGTCAGTGGTCAATGCTTCGATCGCATCCGCGTGGTCTGTGAGGCGTTCACGAGGGGTCATCCGTATATATGCGCTGACGTTTGCGTCGATCCCACCTACAGAAGAAAGTTCGTCCATATACGTCGTGAGGCGTTCGGGCGGGTCAAAGTGAATGACGGTGGTGTACCCATGTGTATCGACCCAATCAGGCAGTGGTCCTGATGCCACGACACAGCGGTGGCCTCCTTGGGTGAGCTGCTGGTTGAACACGAGTTGTTCGTCGTTGTCCGATAACACAGGGAGTGTTACTGCATTGATTGCATTTTGGGTCAACCAGCGTTGCATCCGAGCAGCGTCATGGTCGCTCGCACAGAAAACAACGCTCTTGGTTGGTGTCTGCGAAAGAATTTTGACCAGCCAGGCAAGGCGGACTGTATATTCTGTGGAGTCAATTACTGCAAACTGCTGCACGAGGTCACGGAGCGGCATCGATTCGGCACAGGCGGCCGGGATTTTCGCATGGAGCGCATGATACTCTGCGAGTGTGATTGCGGCTGCAGACAAGAGGACTGGCGTGGTTGGCCAATGCTTTTTGCGGGCAGCCACGACATATTCGTAGCGCGGTTCATAGTGTGTGCTGTGTTGATTGATGGTCTGCGCCTCGCTGATGCCGAGCCAGCCGATGCGCCCAGCAAGCTGGAGTGCCATGGCAGCGAGTGTTGTGGCGTCAATGGCGTGTACGGGCACGACCAACAGTTGGCAGGCGCGCGCATCGAGATCATGGGCGAGCGTTGGTGCACGCAGTTCGGCCGACGTTCGAATCGTGTGGATGTGCAAACCAATACGTGCTGCCAGAGTCGACGCGAGGAGCGATGGACCGTCCGCACTGGTAAAAAGCACGCCGATTTTGCCGGTTGTAATCGAACTCTGCGCTGCAGCCAGCACGAACAATGCGCGTCGATGTGAAAGCAGTGGGTGAATCGAAATGCACGATTTGCCAGCCATGAGTTCGGCCAACAACCCACGGAACTCGTACTGATGCGCGGTGTCGTTTGCGTAGGCGATATCATAAATGGTGTCGAGCGTCGCAGCCATGGATCCCCCAAAGGGTGCTATAGGCGAGTCATATCGCCGAGGAAGCGCTTCAATACTTGGAGTCGTTCACGTGCATGCAGGGCATCGTGCATGTCGACCGTGAGCATCGAATAGGATTGATGGCGATCCGAATATTTGAGATAGCGCAAATCGTTGTGGAGCGTACCGAAGCGCGTCTCGGCTAATACATGGGAATCGAGTTGTTGCTGAATCGTCGCACGCACCGTGTCGTCGACGTCGATAATCTCGAGCAGAAAAGTCAATAACGCGTCGACGTCGTGTGTCCGTGTCCGTTCTCGGTAGTAGGCATTGTTTGGGTCGACGCGGGTATAAATAGTAGCGCGTACGTGTTTTTCCATCGATTGAACGAGGAAATACGTCGCATGCCGGTATTCGCCCTGATTGAGTAAAATTCCCGCAATCCGTTCGTCGTGCATCGCAAGTGTGCGGTATTCGCCGGGGATGTCGCTGAGGTTGTACCGCAGTTGGCCGATGAATTTGCGTGCAGTCATGCGTCTTCCCCGTTCTGCGTGTGCATGCGGGTCATGATAATGTCCAGTACTGTGGCGTCGTCGCGCTTGGCGGCTTCGCGCATGTTCATGAATGTCAGCGGGAGCGGTGCGTCGAGTGCTGTTGCAGCGAGTTGCGCTGCATATGGTTCGAGCGCATCGCTGTGAATGATTATGCGCACGGCTTCGGCGTCACGGACATCGAGCAGATGGACAAACGCCGTATTGCGCATCCCGCGGTGGGTGGGCGTGACCCGCGCTTGTGATGAAAACCGATGCCGGTCATCGGCGAAATCTGCATCATCGGGGCCAAAGTACCCCGTTATCGATTCGCTCCGATGGAGTGACGCGATTGTTTGCAGCGCAGGTGTGGCGCTCATCATAATACGTGTATTACCCATCCAGATGCAGGCGATGTGTGTGTCGGTGGAGACGACTACTGCAAAAATCGCCTGCGAACCGGTCTGGTCGTAGCCTTCTTGGATGACCGACCGCATAAAGCCGTTTTGGGCAGCCATATCGTGCGCGACACACGCCTCGGTGACGATGCTGGCCAGCGCTAACGCCGGTACGAGCAGGCGCTCCCAATAGTCGGCGGTGGTCGGCGAAATATTCTTCTGCGCCTTCCAGACGCGATAAAAAGCAAGCGTCAGTTGTTGCGCAGCATGATACCCGTAGGCAGACTGCGAGACACCGTCACACACGATTGCGAGCGCTGCATCATCGCGTACGTCGAACAAGAGGGTATCTTCGCCCGGTAGGTTGTTCTCGGCTTTGGAGGTTTTGGGCAGGTATTTAGCCGTTACTTCGAGCTGCAACCCAGCTCGGCGATACTGCTGCTGGGCGTTTTGGACCGTGTC
>CAIPUQ010000325.1 GCA_903868295.1 uncultured Roseiflexaceae bacterium | reverse complement strand
GATATCCGGTTTGACGCATATTGAAGAAGCAAAAGAGCTTGAATCTGTCAGTTTTGAATCAGATTTTTCGTTTGTACTGAGAGATACGCGACACCTCTGGGCACGGTACCAGCTCGAATGGCTCGCTGAGCGCCAAGACGCAGTGACATGGAGCATGAGTCCTGCACAGATCCAACGTGCCGTCGCTGGTGGCATGTCGATCGACGCTATCATCGACGTCATTGGAAGACTCACCGGTGTGCCAACTGAGCGTGCGGTACGGCTACAATTGGCACTGTGGGCAGGTTCGGTGGCGGTTGTGACTATCTCACAGGGATGTCTGCTGAAAACGCAGACGGCTTCGGCATTGGACGATCTCATCCATGATCGGCGCGTCGGTGTACGTGACGGACGTCGATTGAACGAAACAACCTATGTCATACCTGTGGCGGAGCGCGATCGTCTCATCAAAAACCTCCGCCAGGCGGGCTATGCGCTGAATGAGGAAGGTGCTGAGACGGCGGTACTGCGTGACACGGAACTCAGGCTGATAGAACACGCACTGCGGGCATACCATGACACTGTGGCAACGCGCGCGTTGCTCCACAAAATAGGGCTCTTGCGGCAAAGTGAGCAGCGTCATGGGTGAACGACTCTATCGTTGCGAGGGAATCATCCTGAAACGCATCGATGTCGGTGAAGCGGACCGTATTGTGACCATTTTGACTCCCAATGGCAAGATACAAGCAACAGCCCGCGGCGTGCGCAAAACTGCAAGCAAGTTATCTGGCCACCTCGAATTGTTGAGCCATTGTCAGTTACAGCTCGCTGTAGGGAAGCAGCGGGATGTATTGACACAGAGCATCGCCATTGAGCGATTTGACACATTGCAGCAGGAGTTGGTGCGTATGGCAGCCGGCTATTATGTCGCCGAACTGACCGACATGTTGCTGGCAGACGAAGATGCAGCAGCACAAACGTATGGCTTGTGTCTCGAGACGCTCAGGGCGCTGTGTACTGCACAGACGGTTGACATGGTGCTGCATTGGTATACGATGCAGATCTGTGATGCGGTGGGCTATCGTCCACAATTAACGGAGTGTGCAGTCTGTGGGCAGACGCTCGATACCACTGCACAGTTGTGGAGCTTTGTGCAAGGCGGGATGCTGTGTGCAGACTGTGCACGGAGCGACATTCAGGCGACACGCGTGTCACTTTCGGTCTTTAAGGTGCTCCGCATTGTCCAGCGTGAGTCACTCGCAGCGGTGGTGGGGTATACCGTTACCGCAGATGTCCATGCGATGGTGTACCAGATTCTGCGGCGTTGGGTTATGCGTCAGAGTGAACGTGCAATCCGGAGTGCTTCATTCCTCGACGACGTACGTCGATCAGATTTGTGAGAAGGGCTTGTCGTATAATGTTGGTGCGACATCGAATCGTCGCATGCTGCGAAGGAGGGTGATATGGGAAGTAAGCAATCAATCATAGATGATCAGGAAATCATATACGGTACCTACCGGACACACACGATGGCGATGATTGGGTCGATGACGACCGAAGTCGTTTTTTTGGTGTTTATTGCCGTCGCAGCCTATTTTGCATCTGCAGTGTTTAAACTGTACAACATTACCCAAGATTGGCAGCAGTGGAGTGTGTATGGGGTGCTGTCGGCGTTGGCGCTCGTGATGATTGTGCGTGCGATCCGGGATTATCTGGCGTGGTATTACACACAGGTCATTGTCACGAATCGTCGCTTGATACGCCGCGAAGGGATTTTGACGCGGCGGGTCGCAGACATTGCACTCAATCAGCTGAGTGAAGTGGTCATCACGCAGTCGTTGATTGGGCGGATATTTAACTATGGAGACGTATCAGTCACTGGCGATTCGGACGCGAGCGCGTTGCGGTTCATCCAGATCCAAAGCCCGTTGAAACTACGGACGGTGATTGATGATGCCCGCGTCGGTACAAAGCGTGATACCGCACCTATCCCCACCGAAGAAAACAAAACACCGACCAATCCGTTGACCATTGAACCGACGGTCGTTGATGAACAGCACGAAATCCTGGCGCAAATTGATGCGCTCCAACGTAAAGGGGTTTTGACTGCAGAAGAAGCAGCCGCAAAACGCGCCCAACTCACCGGAGAAGGAAAATAATCATGGCCCATACGTTCGAAGAAGTGCAACAGGCTGTGGCGACCATCCGGAGCAAGTGTGCGTTGGTACCGCGGGTGGGTGTGATTCTGGGGTCAGGACTCGGGGCGTTGGCTGACGAGCTGCAGGATGCAACGGTTATTCCATATGAAGCAATCCCTGGCTTCCCACGGTCGACCGTGTATGGGCACCGGGGCGAACTGGCGATTGGCCTGTTGGGCGGCACACCCGTTGTCGTGATGCGTGGTCGATTTCACTTCTACGAAGGGTACGATATGCATCAGGTCACGTTGCCGGTGCGTGTCATGCACGCGCTCGGCTGTACGACACTGATTGCAACCAATGCTGCCGGGGGGTTGCGCGCAGATTGGCCGGTTGGTGAGTTGATGTGTATTACCGATCATATCTTTATGCCTGGTCTTGCCGGTCATAATCCATTACGCGGCGCAAATGATGATCGTCTGGGCGTCCGATTCCCACCGATGCTCCATGCGTACACCCCAGCACTGCGTGTGTTGGCCCAACACGTTGCAACGGCACAGGGTGTCACCCTGCGTGAAGGGGTCTACATTATGGTGGCAGGGCCATCATTTGAGACGGGCGCAGAGCTACGTATGTGTCAGCGCCTCGGCGCCGACGTCGTCGGTATGTCGACCGCCCCGGAGGTGATTGTCGCGGCACATGCAGGGATGCAGGTGTTGGCGATTTCGTTGGTGACCAATCAGGCGTTGCCCGATGGTAGCCCGGCAAACCACGAAGAAGTGATGGAGGCCGGCGATGTGGCACGGCCACGCTTCGGCGGATTGCTCAAAGGCATCGTTGCGGCATTATAGTCCCAACAAATAACCGCCGGCACGCCTTGTGGCGTGCCGGCGGTTTGTGTCGTCGTCGATCAACGTGGGTTGAGCGTCAAGGATGCTTGGCAGACTTCTTCGACAGCCAAGCGCGCCCATGGCATGGGATGGTATTCGACGTTGAGCCATGCGCGGATAAAGTCGCTGTAGTGACTGCTGAGCGGGTGCCCAGACTGCCCACCTGGGTGTATGCTTTTGGAGCGTTCCCAGTCGCTGGGATCTGCGATAAATCGATAGGATGGCGTGGTGGTGACGCGACTACCGTCTGGGTTGACCTGGACGTCTCCCATGTTGACCGTATCGCGATTGCCGCCCAACGGGTACGCACCGCGGCTGAAGAGTTTCCCGATGATGGGGATGACACTCAACGGATGGGTGAAATGTACTTGATGCCAGTCGCCGTATTGCCATTTGCCGGGATTATCGCCCAAGCGTTTGCGAATGGTGGGGATGGCATGCTGCCAGGCGGTGTCGAGGACATCATCCCAGTTCCGGCCATCACGAAACCAGCTGTCATCGCGGTCAGCGAGTGCTTGGAGGATAAAGGGGAGGGCTCGGCTCATATATTCGCGGCCAGGGCGACTCGCGAACGCCCCAATCCCAATCCGTTGGTCGACGACCGCAGTGGCCGCCGCAAAGACTTCGCGCTGCAGGTCATCGAGCAACTGGACCGCAATGGTTGCCGCACAGCTCGATACATCGAGGACACCGTCCCACGCAGCCAACAATGCTCTGGCCTGATTTGCGACGGCATCGCCGTCTGGCAGTCGTCCCGCTAATGCCGCCACGGCGAGGCCAGGGAGACTGGTCCGATCGGCGTGGATCGCAGCAAAGGACGACGCGTCGTGGAGCGGGTGCTGACGGATCATCTGGCTGATGCGCGCTGCCCGCCAGCCGTTGAGCCATTCGCCGGCGATTGGTGGGACCGAACCGTCGGGGACGAGTTGATTGTTGGCAGTCGCAATGAACCCTTCGGCTGGATCGTACTGTGCAGGGAGTTGATTGAATGGCACGAACCCGGTCCAATCATAGGAGCTGTCCCAGCCCGGCGCTGGGATACGTCCATCACCGTTGCCGCGCACAGGTACGTTGCCGGCGAGTTGATAGCCGATATGCCCATCGACATCTGCATAGACGAAATTCTGTGGCGGGACATCCCACGATTGCAACGCGGCCCGGAAGGATGTCCAGTCACTGGCTCGATTGAGCGCAAAAATTGCATCGAGGAGCGTGCTGGTGTCGAGCGCTGTCCAACGTAATGCCAGCGTGTCAGTGGTTTTGCCGTCGACCAGTGGTGTGATGATTGGTCCATGGCGGGTGCTGCGGACGGCTTCGATGTGCGGTGCTGCGCCCTTGATTTTGATGGTTTCGTAGCGGAGCTCGGCCTGCCGCCATTCGCCATCGACGTCATAGCGCAACCCCGCAGGATCGGCCGGGTCGAAGCGCTCGAAGAAGAGATCTTGGTTGTCGATCATGCCATTGGTCACACCCCATGCGATGCGATCATTGTGGCCAATGACGATGCCGGGACAACCCGCAAAGCTGGCACCCGCCACGTGATAATCGGGTGCATGCAAGTGCGCTTCGTACCAGATGGAGGGAAGTGCCAGATTGAGGTGTGGGTCATTGGCGAGGAGCGGTTTGCCGCTGACCGTGCGGGTCCCATTGACGACCCAGTTGTTGCTGCCGTTGACATCGTTGTCTTTCACAAACGACGTCGCTGCCCCAGCCAGGTCGAGCGCAGACGCGCCCAAGTCGGGGTGATACTGTGAGCCCGCAGGGACGACCAGAGGGAGGTCGGGGTGGAACTTGGCCTCGAGATCTGCAGTTCTTTTCTTGCCGATGGTGGCAATGAGGCGGCTACGCAGGATTTCTTGGGTCCAATTGCCCGACAGGCTGAGTGCCATGATTTTGCCCCAGACGATGACGTCGGCAACTGTCCATGGGGCAGGGGTGTGACGAAGCAACAAAAACTCAGGTGGTAATTTGTTTTTGTGGGTAGCGAGAAAGGCATTGATACCGGCGACATATGCACTGACGTTTGCCAAAGAATCGCCGCTCAACACTGCTGCGTCGGCGTGGGCAGAACGACCGAGGCCAAGGATGCGCATGTAGCGGTCGGTATCGACCGCGCGATTCCCGATGAGCTCTGACAGGGTCCCGTGTCCGAGGCGCCGCTGCGACTCCATTTGCCAGAGCCGGTCTTGGGCGTGGACAAAGCCTTGTGCCATGAACAAATCGTGTGTGTTTTTTGCATATATATGCGGAACGCCCCAACGATCGCGCAGAATCTCGACCGGCTGCAACACACCGTCAATCGCGAGCGTGCCACGCGTCTGTGGCAAGGATTTGCGGAGTGTGGCAAACGCTACGACACCCAGTGCGCCGAGCAATGCCCCAAAGATACCGATGGTGCGTTTCGTCGTCATTCTGACTCCTTGTGTCCGCTGCTGCGCTGTGCGCGATATCGATCGATGCGTGCGGCCAAATCACACAACATGAGTGCCGTCGCGCCCCAGATGCGATGTTCGAGAAAGGGAAAATACGGGACGCGGATTGTCTCACCTTGGACCAGTCGTTCTTCGATCTGGAGTGTGTCATTGCCCAGGACTGCGTGTATGGGCAGATGAAATACCTCGGCGACCTCGGCTGGATTGCTCTGGTACGTTGGTGTTTGTGCAAGCCAAGCAACGACAGGTGTGACCATGTGGTTGCTTCTGGGGACATAGACTGCGTGCAATGCTCCCAAGACGTGAATGGATGACGCCGGGACGCCGATTTCTTCGTGTGCTTCGCGTAGTGCGCAGGCATAGACCGATTCGTCGGTGTCATCCACACGTCCACCAGGGAATGCGATTTCGCCACTGTGCTGTCGGAGTGCTCCGGAACGACGCGTGACCACGAGTTCGATCTCGTCTGCGGAGGGTGTCGCCAAAATGAGTACCGCCGCTTGGCGAGGGATAACGCCCGTGGGCGGTTCGTTTATCCGCAGGGTACGGCCGTCAGCCGCATGGATCATCGGCAGGTGTGACTGCATCACGCCATAGTCGTGGGTTGCGATTGCCTGCAGCATGCTGAGCCAGTGTGCATCGGCTGACGCGCTAGGGGATTTCACACGATACCTTCTGGAGCAAACGCCCCGTATACCGCTTGACGATGGATATGGTGTGGCTGCCAGTGGCTTCATCGCCAATATACAGCGGGAGCAGGTAGCGCCCGCTAGGAGTACTCATGCCCCCGCCGACAACACGCATGTCAAAGCGCACTTCGAGCATGGTATTCGGTGTCGTGACGCCTTCAAACACCTCGGTGGTATGTGTCGTACAGGTGCGTACCGTGCCACCGCGGGTGCTGATTGCGATTGCGAGCGCAATGGGGGTAGGTGTGTCAATCGACGTCAACACCGCGAGGTCGTCTGGTGCGTTGGTGGTGTCTGACAGTGGTAGCGCCTCGGCGGTCGGGTTTGTATCGATGACGACGGTCGTGGCGGTCGGATCGGTGTTTATTGCTTGTCCGGTCGCCGTTGGGGTCGGTGTCTCGGTCGGGTCTGTGGGAGGATCGCTTTCGTCGTACGCGTACTCGGTCATGGTGGGGAGCGGAGTCTCGATGACATCGATGATGTCCGTCGGGGTGGGGTAGGCAGACTCGTCGGTGCTGTCTTCGGCATGGGCGGTGACCATTTTCGAAATTAAGAAAATGGTGACGATACAGATGAAGAACGGCATGATGAGTTGACGACGTCGCATAGAAAACCTCTTGGAAGCATCCTACCACGCACGCACTGACACCTCCCTGAGAAAATCCCTCTCATTTGATGAGGAGGTTATGGTGCAGGTGCGAGCAGTGCATCGATGACGCGTTTAAACGTCTCGAGTGACTGAGAACCGATAAGACGCTGGCCGTTCAGTTCAAAAACTGGGCGTGCCACAATACCGCTACTGGTCGCCCGTGTGTACCCCTGGTATAACGCTTCATTGTATCGTTCTGATGCCATGCAGGCGCTGAATGCGGTGCGGTCCAGCGCGATCGATTGTGCGACATCGGCCAAGGCGGCTTGTAAATCATCGGCCATGTAGAGCGTTCCTTGGACATCGTAGATCGCACTGCGCATCGCGATAAAGGCGTTTTGTTCGTGCGCACATTCGGCAGCATGTGCGGCCAGTAACGAATCGGGCCCGTACTGGAGCAATGGACGGACGACAATCTGCATCTGCCCGGTGGTGACATACTGTGTGATGAGTTGTGGTTCGACTTCCAACACGTGGAAGGCACAACTCCCTCAGAAGTAGTCCGAATAATCGGTCATGACGACCGGTGCTGCAGGGTCACCGATAACGTGATACCCGTCTGCATCGACACTCATCGGGACGCTCTCTGGAGCGGCTGGTGCAACGGTGGTTGGGAGTGGGACTGTCGGTGTGCTGGTGCGGATGCTGATTGCAGCCGTTGTGGGCGTACTGGCACTGGTACTGTTTGCCGCCGTCGTTGCCGATGTAGGAGCGTCGCTCGTTGCAGATGCACAGCCAGCGATGAGCAGTGCAATGCTCACGAGGAGCGTGATGGCGATGGAACGATGCATGATCATCCTCGACTTTTACGATATGACGGTATTGTACTACAATGAGTGGTATCTGTTGTGTATTTGAACGATGGAACGCACATGCGTATATCGCTGGTCTGCACCGCAAAAAACGAAGAAGACAACATCGCCCAACTCATCGAATCGATGCTTGGCCAGAGTCTGCGCCCCGATGAAATAGTTATCAATGATAACAACAGCACAGATGCCACTGCAGCAATCGTGCAGCACTATCATAATCTCGGGCATCCCGTACGGCTGGTGACGGGGGGGCATAATATACCGTCTGGGCGGAATAACGCGATCTACCACGCCACGGGGGATGTTATTGCGTGTACCGATGCGGGGCTCATCCTCGATCGCCATTGGTTGGCACGTATCACCGAGCCCCTGCGTGATGATGGTGCTGATGTCGTGGCGGGATTTTTTCGTCCGTTGCCACGCAGTGTGATGGAGCACGCGATTGCGTGTACCAACTACCCCGATGTCCACGAAGTCGACGCGGCGACGTTTATGCCGTTTGGACAATCAGTTGCGTTCCGCAAGTCTGTTTGGGATGCCGTGGAAGGGTATCCGGAGTGGGCCAGTCACTGTGAAGATTTGTTGTACGACCAAGCCATGCAAAAAACCGGCGCACGGTTCGCGTTTGCCGGGAGTGCGCTGGTTCACTTTCGGCCGCGGTCGTCGTTGCGACAGTTGTTCCGCCAGTATTACAACTACGCGCGGGGGGATGCGGTCGCCGGTTTGTGGCCACGCCGGCACGCGTTGCGGTACGGGGTCTATCTGGCCGGTGCGTGTCTGGCGCTCATCGGTGGTTGGGCGTGGCTGTTGGTCGCGGTGGGTGTGTTGGGGTATTGTCGGGCCCCGTGGCTGCGTGTCATCCGGCGTCATCACGAAGGATACCGGTTCGCCCAATCGTTCCTCGCGGCAGGATTGGTGCCTGTTGTACGCTTGGTAGGGGACATCGCCAAACTGATAGGCTACCCGGCTGGATTCGTCCGCGTCTGGCGCACGCCGACGTTGCGCCGTGACCGGGATGCCTGGCGCGCGCGCTTCCTCTGAGGTTATTCTTCGGTAATCATCCCAGGGATGGGGGTTACTACGATTGTGCGTGTGGCCACATCGTACGACTGGACGAAGGCCTTGACGAGTGGGATGAGCACATCAGACAGCCCCTCGCGGGTGACCACGATGATGTCGCTGGCCCCAGTAGAGATAACATCGCTGACGGTGCCTATCACGACCCCATCGACCGTTTGGACCGACATGCCGGGCAAATCATGCAAAAAGTATTCATCGGCGTCGAGCGGTGCGACGTCGGTGATTTTGATGTAGAGCTCGGTCGTCCGTAACGCGTCGGCGAGTTCGCGGGTGGCGATACCACCTAATTGAGCGGTATAGAGATCGTTTTTGTAGTGCATCAGTTTGCGCAGTCGAAACGAGCGCTTGCCATCAGCACTGTACAGCATTGGTTTGCTCGCGGCGAGGTGTGTGGGTTGGGTCGAGACGAGGTGGATGCGCACGTCGCCACGCAAACCGACCACGTTCACAACGGTCCCGACGAGCAATAACTCTTGGGGTTGCGGGGGTGTAGATTCAGTCATACCGTTCCCTTGTATCCTCAGTGATGTGAGAAAATCAAAGTGGACACCGACCAATTGGCCGGTGCCACCGTGTGTGTCGCATGATCCACGTTGTCCGAATTACTCAATGTCGATGTGAACGCGCTTGCCTTGGCGGGCTGCTGCCACGGCCATGATATCGCGGATTGATTTGGCCACTCGGCCGTTGCGCCCGATGATTTTGCCGGCTTCGTTGGGGCCGACACTCAAGCGGTACGTCACTGCGTATGGAGTGACCCGTTCACGAATCTGCACGGCTTCAGGGTGTTCAACAAGGTTGTGCACCATGTATTCAAGCAACGTACGCATAGTCGTTTAGCTCGCGACTGGGGTGGGCTTGCCGGCTGCGTCGAGGACGTTGACCCGCTTCAACAAGCGGACCACGGTCTCGGACGGCTGGGCGCCGACGCTCATCCAATGGCGGATACGATCTGCCTTGACCTCGAGCTCTTGGGGCTCGCGGACGGGGTTGTAATGACCCACGATTTCGATGAACTTGCCATCGCGTGGTGAACGGGAGTCAGCAATGACCAAACGATAGCTTGGCTGCTTCTTTTTGCCGGTGCGGCGTAGACGAATAGTGACCATGGTACGATTGCCTCCTACACGAATCTTAAGTGTGGTGTTAGCGCATCCTGCGCATCATCTCGCGGGGGTCGGGCATACGCCCGCCTTTTGAGCTGCCGCTGAATTGCTTCATCATCCGTTGCATCTGTTGGAAGTTTTTGAGCAAGCTTGCCACCTGCGCGGCAGACGTGCCACTCCCCCGTGCAACTCGTTCTCTGCGACTACCCTTGATAATATCAGGATTGCGTCGTTCTTTGGGCGTCATCGACAAGATAATCGCCTCGACTCGACGGAGCTCCTTCTCGTTGACCAGCTCTGCCCCTTTGGCCATGCTCCCCATCCCTGGCAACATGCCCAGGATTTGGTTGAGTGGCCCGAGCTTTTGCATCTGACGCATCGAAGCGAGGAAATCTTCGAGGTCGAATGAGCCCTTGGAGAGCTTCTTTTGCATGCGCGCTGCTTCGTCTTTGTCGATGGACGATTCTGCCCGCTCGATCAACGACAACACATCGCCCATGCCCAGAATCCGTGAGACCAAGCGCTCGGGATGGAACACTTCGAGCGTGCCCACTTCGACTTTTTCACCAGTCCCCAAAAACTTGATCGGGACACCCGTGACCGACCGCACCGAAAGTGCAGCACCGCCGCGTGCATCGCCGTCGATTTTGGTGAAGATGATGCCGCTCAACGCGACCCGCTTGTTGAATTCTTCGGCGACACGGACGGCTTCTTGGCCGATCATGGCGTCGACGACCAACAACCGCTCGTGTGGTTGGGCAACGGTGACAATATCTGCTAACTCGGTCATCAACACTTCGTCGACTTGCAGTCTACCAGCGGTGTCGATGATGACGTAGTTACAATGTTCGGCACGGGCATGCGCCAGTGCACGGGCCACAATCTCGGGTGGCTTGGCGGTCGTCCCCTCGCTATAGACGGGGATGTTGACCTGCTTGCCCAACGACTCGAGCTGCGCGATAGCCGCCGGCCGATAGACGTCTGCAGCCACCAACAACGGGCGCTTGCCCTTTTTGCGGAGATGCAACGCTAATTTGGCAGCGTGTGTGGTTTTGCCGGCACCCTGCAGACCGACCAACATAATCACCGTGGGTGGTAATGTCGCATCGGCGAGCGGGACCTCGGCTTCACCGAGCAAACTAATCAGTTCGTCGCGGACAATTTTGATGACCTGCTGTGATGGCGTCAAAGAGCGCGAAACTTCTTCGCCCACTGCACGCTCACTCACCTTGGCCACAAACTCGCGCACGACTTGGAGGTTGACGTCGGCCTCGAGCAGTGCAAGCCGCACTTGCTTCATCGCTTCACGCACGTCCTCTTCGCTCAGGCGACCTTTGCCGCCCAACTTTTTGAAGACTGCCTGTAAACGATCGGATAGGCTTTCGAACATCGTGACTCCGTTTGGTCAACACGTGACAGCGGATTTTCTCCGTCTGCGTATTGTAGCGTGTGCGGGGCTGTGTGTCAAAACAGATTTGGGTCACGCTGCTGACCATTACAACGCGCTGACAACGGTGGTAATCCCGAGTCAATCGATGCACGTTATCCCACGCTCCCCCGCCGGTCCAACCGGTACACGCACGATCACGACTGCATCCGCCTGCGAACAACCGTGCGTACGAGATCAGGCACAAGGGCAGAAAAAGGGTCCGCGCCTGCCCGACGGGGGACCACTGCGGGGCAGACCCAGCGCCCGCCACGGCTGAACACACAGGGGTCATCGGTCCGCTGGGTCTACCGGTTCATTGCCGGGGATAGATTGACAGAGCGACAAAAACTGCGGTTCTTGCAGCCTGCAGTGTATTGCAGTGGAGGGGGAGAGGAGAGCGCGTGTAGAGAAAAGAAAACCACCGATGTGTGTACATCAGTGGCTCTGTGGCGGGGATGACGGGATTCGAACCCGCGGTCTCGACCTTGACAGGGTCGCATGTTAGGCCTCTACACCACATCCCCATGTGGTCGCTGGTTTGAGTGGTGACCCCAGTGGGATTCGAACCCACGATCTTCACCTTGAGAGGGTGACGTCCAAGGCCGCTAGACGATGGGGCCACATCTGTACCAGTCCGTTGCTTCAGTGACCTCGGCAACGAAAACAATAATACCACGCGCGGATGGACAATGCAAATCGAATTTTGGGACTGCGGTCATGTTGTGCGTCGACCCGTGCGAAACATCGTATGTACGTCACTGATTGAACCTGCTATAGTGTGTCGTAATACACTCAATGAGGCGTCGATGCGTGCATCAATACGGGCCATTATTAATCAATACCGTGCCCAAAACCCCGCGTTCGTTGTAGGCACGGAACAATCACTGCCTGGGTATGCGGGGCTCGAAAGTGCGCATGTCGCCGTCGACCCTGCGCTCGCACAGCTCTGGCTGATACAGCGGAATGATGTCTATCGTCCCCATTTGGTTCGGATGATGGCAGCCCTCGCACGTCACGAAACGACGGTCCTCATGGGGTGGCACGCGGCACGCACCGATGCTGCCTGGTTTTGTGTCGTGCAACAACTCCTCAGCAATCCTACCGGCAAGATCCTGATCGTCGTGACTGATTATGCAGCAGGCTTAGCAGCCTATCGGTCGCTCAGTGCTTGTGTTGCTGCTTTGCCCGCAGCGCTGGTACCGCAGATAACGTTGGTGCACGAAGACGCAGCCGACACCGATGCACACATCGTCATCGCGACCTTTCAACGATTGCATCGTGCGCTGTTACGCGATCACGATACACAGTGGAAGCCGTTCTGGAGCGCTCTGCAATCCATGGTCTTTCTCGACATTCAGCTGCTGAGTGGTATTGCCTATCAACATGCCCGCTGGGTACTGATGCGTATCGAACGTATTCGACGCTACCATGCCAGCACGAGACCGTCCTGTCTGTTCACCGCAACCCCGGCTGCCAACATTGATGCCGCCATCCAAGGGTTATGCGACGGCGCGTACCGCATCGTGCCTATTGATGATATCCCTACGCCCCCGCTGTTTGCTGTCGATGCAACCGCTGGGTCATCGTGTTTTGTCGATGCTGCGGGGTTAGCGCTTGTGTTGTCTCAGGCGGGCTACCGTGTGCATATTGTGCTCCCCGATATGTGTGCCCCGCGAATCTGGGAGCATACCATAGACGGGGTAACGCACGGCGCACATGTTGTGCCTGCGGATGTGATTATCTATGCCGGGACGCCGTTGGATGGGTGGGCTCGCCAAGAAGCCATGCATGGCGGTGTGCTCGCGGTAATTTGTGTGCATGGCAATACAGTTGCGGATCAGCTCCTGACACACTTCGGGCGTGCCGACCTACCGTTTTGGGTGTGTGACACTGCAAATGCATACGTCAATACGGTGCATGTCCTGGCCGCTGCTGCAGAGATCCCACTGCTGGAGCGTGAAGTGCAACAGTGGGCTGTCGCGCCATTGGTAGCCCGTATGTACGAGCAAGGGTTTGTGCGGGCCTTGGCAAACAACGTCACCGTACCTGCAGGGAGCGAAGACCCCCACGCAGAATTCGACCTCTACGACGCCATCGGGTTACCTGCGACATTGCACTACGCGGGCGAGTCGATATCGACACTCGCGTCAGCGACCTTGTACGAACGCTGGTTGGCGCCGCGCATG
>CAIPUQ010000324.1 GCA_903868295.1 uncultured Roseiflexaceae bacterium | reverse complement strand
CGTGAAGGGCTGGCGGCGACGATTGCAGCGCAAATACCCACCTTGCCAATTATGTTATGTCGACTCGGCGCCCCGTCACCGTGGTCATTGTTGGCGAACATGATCATCACTCCCGTCGTGCCGTTTGCAATGGCTACCGGAGCGGCTGTGACGCTGATCGCATGGATATCGCCGTTAGCAGCGAGTGTGGCCGCTTGGATTGCGATCCCCGCATATGCTTGGATCATCGACGGCTCGATTGCAATAGCAGCGTTACCTGCACCGGTGCAATGGCAACTCGAGCAGGTGTGGGTCGAATGGTGCCTGCATGCGGGATGGGCAGCATGGCTTGTGATGCGTGGGACCAGGGTATCGACGAATCGAACGCAAGAGATGGTATAGTATGCGTATTACCCAGATGAGAAGGTGACAAAAAGATGGAACGACGTGGGTCGCGTCTGATGACGCTCGCAGGGATTGCGGTGCACATTTACACTGCGTTCGGGGCAATTTTGGCGATGCTCACCATCATGGAAGCCATCAAAGGAAACGTCGTTTTAGCACTCTGGTACTGCTTCGCAGCAGTCTTCATCGACAGCACCGATGGCACGCTGGCTCGACGATTCAAAGTATCTGAAACAGTTCCTTGGTTTGATGGTCGTCGGCTTGACGACATCGTCGATTATTTGACCTACGTCTTTGCACCCATTCTGCTCCTCTGGCAAAACGGCTATTTACCAGAAGGTACAACGGGTCAAATTATTGCCATGATTCCGTTGTTTGCATCGGCGTATCAGTTTTGTCGTGTCGACGCCAAAACCGACGGCTACGAAGTCGTCGCAGAAGATCATTTCTTCCTCGGTTTTCCAAGTTACTGGAACGTCGTGGCGTTTTATGCCGTTGTCATGAAACTCGATGTAACAACCGTCACGACCATTGTGATCGTCTGTTCTCTCCTCGTGTTCATCCCCATTCGCTATGTGTATCCGTCGCGGACCTTATTGTTCCGACGCATTACATTGCTGTATACGACATTGTGTTCCATTCTGTATGCAATTGCTCTGTGGCAAATGCCTGAACCTGCGTCGTGGTTGTTGACCATCACGTTGTCGTACATTGTTTATTATGTCGTCTTGAGTTTGTATTTGACATACCGCATCCTTCGACCGGTCAGGGTCGCACAGACGTAGGGCACAATGGAAGCACAATCAGGACTTCGTATCCTTCTTCCGTACGGTCGACCGTATCGTTGGTTACTCGCACGTGGCACACTGTATGCGTTCCTGGGGGCTGCTGCCAGTGCATACAATCCGGTTGTACTCGGGTACGCAATCGATGCATTGACCGCAAACATGACCAATCAAGCATTGGCACTGTATGCGATGGTGATTATCGGTTTGACGGTTGTTTTGGCGATATTTCGTTATATGCTGCGCATGTTGACCGGTACCATGGCGGCAGGTGTCAGTTATACCATGGCGCAAGATTTGTATCGACACATATTGACTTTTGACCGTACCACCCAGGCGTCATTCGGCACCGGGGATCTCTTGTCGCGTGCGTCCAGTGACTTTATCTACATATGGCGCTTTTACAGCGCTGGCTTTCAGATGGCGATACACGCGATCTTTTTGTTGCTTATCGGGTGTGCATTGATGGCGCTGACTAGCGTTCCCCTTGCAGCAGTCACCGTAATCATGCTCGTACTGAGCCTGATCGCCCAAGCGCGCTTCGGGAGCCTCGTCGAGCAGGCATTTGATATGGTGCAGCAGCGCCTCGCCAAGATTTCGGCCTTTGCCCAAGAACACATTTCTGCACAACGTACCATTGCTGCGTACACACAAGAGTCGCATAGTGGCGTTGCATTCAAAAAACTGAGCGACGACTACGCAGAGGAGTCACTTCGATTCGTCCTGTACTCAAGTGCGATATCACCGCTCCCACAAATGGTCGTTCGCTTAGCAGCAACGGCGGTGGTAGCCTACGGTGCCTTCCTGATTATCGACAAGCAACTGACCATCGGCCAATATGTGCAATTTATTGTGTACTTAGGCCTCTTGAGCAATGCTGCAAACGCACTGAGTAATGCGTTTGAACGGTTACAACAAGGGAGTGCAGCTGCTGGACGTATCGGCGCCGTGCTCCGGCGGATCCCGTCGGTGGTTGATAGTCCGACTGCTATGAGTCATGTGCCGCATGGCGATATCCGGGTTGTCGACGCGTCTTGGGTACAAGATGGAGCACAGGTGTTGCGCGATATTACGCTCCACATCCCTGTGGGGCAACATGTGGGGATCGTCGGCGCTACCGGGTCAGGCAAAAGTAGTCTTTTGGGATTACTGATGCGGATGCGTGACCCAGAACACGGCACGGTCCTGTACGACGATATTGATGTGCGCAGCCTTTCGCTTGAGTCGTTCCGACAAGGGCTTTCCTATGTGCCCCAAGAACATATCCTGTTTAGCATGACACTGCGTGAAAACATCACCTTAGGGGTGCAGGATGCGACAGATGCGCAAATTGCCGAAGCATTACGGGTATCATGCCTCGATCGCGATATCGCACAACTCGCCGATGGACTCGATACGATTGTCGGCGAACGGGGAACAATGCTATCGGGCGGTCAGAAGCAACGACTCGGTATTGCGCGTGCACTCATCACCGAAGCACCGGTGATGTTGTTCGACGATGCGCTGTCAAATATCGATGCGCACACTGCAAACGATATTGTGTTGCGCGTATCTGCAGCGCGTGCAGGCAAAACAACGATTATGGTGAGTCAAAAGATTTCGGCAGTCAAAAACCTCGATGTGATCGTCGTGTTGGCAGAAGGACGTGTCGTAGAATATGGCACACACGATGTACTCATGGTGCAAAATGGTGTCTACGCTGAACTCTACGTGCGAGAGTTGCATGCACATTGACATTGGCACGGGCAATTCGCATGATGACATCTCGTAGCGCACAGCGCGTCCAATCTTTGTTGCGTCATGAAGCGTTGGGTATATTGGTGTGCATCAGTGCATGCCTGCTCATGTTTTGGTTCACGGTATTTCACCATACACATCCTTTTTCGGTCTCGATCGGCGGCGACGCGCAGACTATGCGGCGTGGCCTCGACAAACCATACCTGAACGGATTTTGGCCACCCGAACCCGACAACTGGACTGCAACCCAATCTGCATACCGCTGGTCGACACCGGAGTGGCAAATACACTGGCCGATGGCGGGTCGTGGGTTGTTTGTGTCGACCACACACATCGACGCCAGTGCTTGGGGGTCTACACAAGGGGTGACACTCACGTGGTCAATGCCTGCACTCGGCACGATTGCTCCATTACGGGAGCGCCGTGTCGTCTCTGTACTTACCACCGGCGATGGCCTTCGCGCGGGCATCAGCGTCACGAGTGCGCGGCTGCCGGTGATGGATGACCGACGTGACCTCGGTGTCATCGTTACCCAATCGACACTTCGTCCCTTGGCAGGCACATGGCGACCGGTACAGCTTGTCATGGGGGTGCTTGTTTTGGCCGTGTTATGGGCGGTATTTCGTTCCTGGACGACACGGCATCGTTTTTGGATCAGCGCCGGGGCCATTACCCTCTACAGCTGTGTGTGGCTCTCTGATCCGCTGTGGTGGCTCGTTCATAGTCAAGCAATCGGCGCTTCGGCGGTTCTTGCTGCGGGATTTGCTTTCATTCTCGTGCGCGCGGTCATGCCCGAATCCAACGACCATACGCGTTGGTGGTGGCTGACCACACTGAGCATGATTGTTCCGCTCATTGCACTCCGTAGCCCGTTCTTGCTCACATCCGACAGCGCCATGCATGCCCGTATGCTCTTTGATGTGCTACGGGGCAATCTCTTTCAGATTGCAGAACTACCCTGCGAAGCGGGTGCGTTGACCGCACCGTATCCTCCCCTCATCTACCTGTTGGCAGCACCGTTTGCGTTCTTCACGTGGGATCGCGCCGCAGGCATTGATGTGCTCATGACCGGTGCTGTCGTGGCGCATGTCGGTGCACTACTCTATCTGTTGCGAGTGGCACGAAATGCACATGCATTTGATTGGAGTGCAGGGATCTTTCTGTTGCTCGCATCATGGAGCTTGCCGTTCCTGCAATCGGTTCACATCGGTGAATTGTCCAATGCATGGGGGCTCGCAGTGCTGTTGATTGCGGTTGCTGCATGGTATGATGCGCGCGCTTCGTTGGCACGACGCACTATCCTCGGTGCAGCAGCCTTGCTGGCCCACACCGGTATCGCTTTGAGCTTTGGTTTGACTCTGCTCGCGATGATTGGATACTCACGCATCCGAACACGCCGCATCCCTTGGGACATGGTCATCGCAGGGTTCACCGGTGTTCTTCTCGCAGTGCTCCTGACGTATAGCGCGTATAGCGGGTTGGTTGGGCAATCAGCCAAATATCCGGGCTGTCCGCCCGGGATTGCGTTTGCAACGAAGCTATCGCTGATCCCCAGTGCGTTACCGTTTGTCGTCGTATATCTGGGAGTTGTGGGTCTGCGTAGAGCGCGTCCCAGCCGAAGTATTGACATGGTCATACCCGCGCTCGCCGTTGCGGTCATTTCTATTGGGGTTCTGGTATTCCGTGATCAGACTGTTCGCTGGGCGATGGTCGTGTATCCATTCCTCGTGCTGAGTGCAACGGGTGTGCTCGCACGGCTGTCGGCTCGCGGCCTTGCCGCGAAAGTTCTCGTTATCACACTCGCTATCGGAATCCCAACGATGGTGATGGTGCGGTTTTGGGAACGCATATACGCCTATTTGCATTAGTACGTCGCACCACATCTGCAACCCGGAGCATTCTCGGTGTTTGCATGAGACATATAGAATGTATTATTGTATAGAGATAACATGCGTCCGATTCGCTGTGTCAAAGGAATGCAATGGCTTGTTTCGTCACACATTGGAAATCGCTCGCGTTGATATTCCTTTTGTCAACTGTATTGGTTCTGGTGCTTAGTCCGCTTCGCACGGCAGCAACGATTGATTTTGTACAGCCACGCGCTGCGCTCAAGATAGACAACTTCCATGCCCGCGAGTATACCGCCAAGGACCCCCGCTTGGCGTTGCAATTCACACAAGTCGCACCAAACGAAGTCCAGGCTATCGTGCCCGCAGGACAGCGTCAACCGCGAGCAATTGAGTTTTCGATTGATGCGCTGCCGCAGGGACTTAATCGACGTTTGCTTGCGGTGTTCGTGGACAACGCACGCATCCTCGACGCACGCGATAGTGGTGGTAACAGAAATTTTGGGGTGATTGTGCCCGACAGCGCGCCACTGACGAGTGGTTCGGTGATTCGCATACTCACCATCCCTGACGACAAATCGACACCACCACCGCTCACCGTCAATGATGTCTCTCTGACGGCAATTACTGCGTATCGCTGGAGCAAAGATGCTTCGACGGCATTGTTCCCAGGCGTGAGCGGTGGCTGGTGGGTGCTGTCGACGACGATGATGCCGACGCACCCGGACAATGAAGCATTCGACGCGACCATCCGTGTCGGGGATGACGTGCACCCATCGATACCCACGGGTGGAGGCACCTTCCGTGCGTACCATTATTTGCTTGCGCCGTCGTCCGGGACACGTGGCGACATCAATGTTGTGTTCAACAGTGACACGTGGGGCAACAACGCGGCCGATGCCCGCACCTTGGGCGTAGCGATTGCACGTGT
>CAIPUQ010000323.1 GCA_903868295.1 uncultured Roseiflexaceae bacterium | reverse complement strand
TTATATTTATTTTATTTAATTATCCTAAGTTCATGCACACCGAGACTCGGCAACGCACGCTCCTGTGGTCCGGGGTGACTGTCGATTTATGTTCTTTGCAGCAGCTTCATCCGCATCGAATGAGTGCGGCTGTGACATTCAACCGCCAACATGAGGCGGGCGAGGTCGTCATGCCACGCAAAGCGGGGAGACTTTCACGTGAAATACTGCGGCCAACAAGGACATTTTGAGCGGGGTTTATTGCAATAAAACCACCGCCGCATAGCAGCCCCACCCAAAAAATAGATCGGGACGCATCGTCGTGCGTCCCGATCTATCAATCCTACCTCTGTACTGCTGAGCGTAGTATCCGCCCTCCATAACCATGCACGCAGGTGCATGGTTATGGAGTTGGCGTCGCGCTCTTGGTCGGGGTACGTGATGCGTTCACACCGTTGCTCTGGTCACCCAGTACAATGATGCGGCCGTTGCGCAAACCGAGGATGGTGTTTGAATACCCGGCGTTGGCATTGTAGATGTCGGTGAACTCTGCAGGGATGAGCAACTGACTGTACTCGTTGCTGCCCCAGCCGAACACGGTACCGTCTTTACGCACTGCCAAGGTGAACTGATTGCCGGCGCTGACCTGCTTCATGTCTTTGGCATTGGCAGGTACGGTCGACTGGCCTTTGGCGTTGCCGCCCCATGCCAACACCGATCCATCGTCGAGCAACGCAACCGAGTGGTCGAGTCCACCGGCGACTTGAACGACCTTCTTGGCGGGCTTGCTGAGAATTGCAGCAGGGACTTTGGTCTGGCCACTCTCGTTGGCGCCCCAGGCAACCACAGTACCGTCTTTCTTGACGACCAGTGAGTGTGCTTTACCAGCGGCAATCGAGACGACGTCCTTCAGGCCCTTCGGCGTCGTTGCTTGCTTGAAGCCGTTGTCGCCCCAGGTATAGACCAAACCGGTCTTGGACAAAGCCATACCGTGTGATCCACCAGCCGCAATCGACACGATGTCTTTGTTGACCGTGGCAGGGAAGGTGATTTGCTTCAGGGTATTTGCACCCCAGCCGTACACCTTACCACCCTTGAGTGCCAGGGCGAAGTTGGTGCCGACCGCGATATCGTCGATGCCGGTACCGCAGCATGGTGGGATGTTGGTCTGGAACTCACGGTTCATACCCCAGGTGACCAAGGTCTTGTTCTGGAGCAATCCGAGCACAAACGACGCACCAACAGCGCCCTTCTTCATGAGGAAGGGGATGGGTGACGGCGTCATCGTCGGGGTGAACGTTGGGGTGTTGGTTGCCGTGTTTGTGAATGTCGGGCTACTGTAGACCGTTGGCGTTGATGTCGCTGCAGTGGTAGCAGTAGGTGTTGACGTCGGAAGCTTCGTGTTGGTGGGGAACGGCGTCTCGGTTGGTTCTGCGGTGAATGTCGGACCACCAGGAGTGATGGTTTCGACAGCACTACCAATGTCTACCGGTGCACAGACAGCTGCCGTACCCGTACATCCTGGAGTCTTACCGGCTGTGCCGCCACCCAAGCCTGCGTCAATCGCCATTTTGCTTGAACGATACGCGGATTTGCCAAAGATGTATGCATAGGTGAACGAGACGGTAGCACCCGATGCAATGGTGTTGAACTTCGCAGCGATGCCGATCGTGTTGTCACCGTTACCAGCGTCTGGAGCACCGTAATACACTTTCGAATCGAGTGACCACGGACCAGCAATACCAGTCTTGACGTTCGTTTCTTTGCCGGTGTAGTAGCCCATCACGTACTTGGAGGACGTCGTCTCGGAAAATACGACGTAGTCGGGTCCGATCGTCGAATATCCCAGCGCGTTGTTCGTTGCAGCGCTATCACTGCCCCCGATACGTGCATCGGAGTCGATGTGACGGCCGATATACAACTCACCAATAGCGCTCTTTGCAGTAATCGACGTCGTGATTTCGATAAACTTTGAAAACTGATTAAAATGGATGTCGTTTTCCATCTTAAACTTCGCATTTTCTGATGTTTGAATCAAACGCAAATCCCAGCGCTTGCCACGGAACAACACACCGGATTTGTCTACAAGTGTCTGATTCATTTCAATAGGGTTCGGGCTTGTTCTCGAGTTGTTGTCGTAATAATTGACGTTGTCTGCGTTGATCGAGACGCCCTCGTATGGTGTCCCTGGAGTCAAAAAATCGTATGAATCGCTGAACGTACCAGTACATGTGTCATCATATTGAATCCCAGGATTTGTACCAAAACCAATGCCCAATGACCCTGTCGACTTGGCACCCATCTTGACGCATTTACCGACCAGTGATTTGGTTGATGTCGCTGCGCGGCCCTCGCCTGCACGTGGCTGCACCTGGTTGTTTGGCTGTTGTGCAGGTGCTCCCATGAC
>CAIPUQ010000322.1 GCA_903868295.1 uncultured Roseiflexaceae bacterium | reverse complement strand
CCCCTCGTTGCACAGCAACCCGAACCGAGCATGCTCCCCTTGTTGGGAGTGACGGCTGGTTTGGTTGGTACGGTTGGGTCTGCCCGCTGGCTCATGCGTCTGCGCAAAATACAACGCAAAGCAGTCTAGTCGTGCCCACTCGACCATGGGCCGTCGCAGTGATGGCAATGCTCATGATTGCCGTCAATGTTGGCTTTTATCTGCTCCCCTTTGATTACAGAGGTCTCGGCGATTATGCAATCGCCGGGGTCTTTGCATTAACAGCCATCGCAACCGCCACCATTGTCGTACCGGTCCCCTACATCCCCATCGTCATCCACCTGGCTCAGCAGAGCACCCACCCCCGGGATCTCGTGCTGATTGCACTGGCAGCCGGGCTCGGGTCGGTGGTGGGCGAAACGAGCGGCTACCTCGTTGGCCGCGCCGGCAGCAGTGCCGTCTCCGATACACGCATGGCGCGCTGGGTTGCCGAGCAGATGACGCACCCGGTGCGTTCGTTCGTGACCCTGTTTGCGCTGTCAGCGCCACCGAATCCGCTGTTTGATGTCGCTGGGATGGCTGCCGGCGCATTCCGCGTGCCGTTTTGGCGGTTCGCCAGTGCGGTCTGTGCGGGCCGCTGTGTCCGCATGGCGGGTATCATCCTGGTAGGGCTCTGGTTGCCCGGGTAGCACATCTGTGCGCACCGACAGCGGAGGTGTTCTATAATACCGCTACGCCCCTATGAGGAGTCGGTATGTCAGAGCCACCGCGGATGGTCAATCCCCAGGCGTCAGACGACGAACAATACGACGAAAAGAGCCTGCGGCCGCGCAAGCTCTCTGAGTTTATCGGCCAAGAAAAGGTCGTCGAACAACTGTCCATCAGCATCAACGCTGCCAAAGCGCGCGGCGAGACGCTCGATCATACACTGCTGTACGGGCCACCCGGATTGGGCAAAACCAGCTTGGCCATGATTCTCGCCAACGAGATGGGCGTCCAAATCAAAATCACCTCTGGCCCGGCCATCGAACGCCAAGGCGATCTGGCCGCTATTCTGACCAACATGCAGACCGGCGATATTCTGTTCATCGACGAAATCCACCGCCTCAATCGGGCAATCGAAGAAGTGCTCTACCCCGCGATGGAGGACTTCGCCCTCGATATCGTCGTCGGCAAAGGGCCCGGCGCCCGTAATTTGCGCCTTAATTTGCCACGCTTTACCATGATCGGCGCGACCACCCGCCTGGCGTTGCTCACGTCGCCGCTCCGTGATCGGTTTGGCGTGGTCCAGCGCATGGAGTTTTATTCGGTGGCCGCCCTCAACGACATCGTCTTGCGTGCCGGCAAAATCCTGGGCGTCGAGTTGACTCCCGAAGGCGCGCGTGAAATAGCCACCCGCGGCCGTGGGACACCGCGTATCGTCAATCGTCTGCTGCGCCGCGTGCGCGATTACGCCCAAGTGGTCGCCGACGGCGTTATCACCCAAGATGTGGCGAACATCGCACTGACGACCCTCGAGGTCGACCACCTGGGCCTCGACGAAAACGATCGACGCCTCCTGCGTGCCATCATCGACCTCTTCAACGGCGGCCCGGTAGGCTTGTCGACGCTGGCTGCCTCGTTGTCCGAAGAAATAGATGCCGTCGAAGACGTCTACGAGCCGTTTCTCCTCCAGCTGGGCATGCTCCAACGTACCCCGCGCGGCCGTATCGTGACCCCCCGTGCCTACGAACACCTCGGGCTGGGTATCCCTGCCCACCTGCGCGACCCCAAAACGACCAGCGAGCAAAAACGCCTCTTTTAATCTCGTGCCTCCAAATCACCCGTTGCGCTGATGGGTGCATGTGCTCCCGCTGCATCACGCTTCCTCATGCAATACCAACGCAACGAGGCGGTTTTGGTGTGTGGTCTTTTGATACAGTAAAAGGGAGTCACTACGCCACGCCACGGAGGTGCTATGCAACCTGGGATCTCGATTGTTGACCGTGTTCGATACATGTCGTGGGGTGTACGTAGCATCTATGGAACGCTTTTGCTCATAAGCGGGCTCTCAATCGATACCCTCGTCCAGGCAGTGATGATCCGCTGGCACCGAAAAACAT
Source organism: uncultured Roseiflexaceae bacterium (assembly GCA_903868295.1). Lineage (GTDB taxonomy): Bacteria > Chloroflexota > Chloroflexia > Chloroflexales > Roseiflexaceae > UBA965. The sequence goes on along the minus strand of CAIPUQ010000322.1, from coordinate 205 downwards.
GGTTTATCAGTCCGTCCAATATTGATCCCCTCTACGAACTCGGCACGTCTCTCGGTTTCTGGGGGATGCTGTTTTTTTGTCTGAACTGCGTATTGGCCACGCGTTGGCTGTGGGTCGAACGCCTCTTTGGTGGTCTCGATGTGGTCTACCGCATGCATGCATTTGTCGGCAAATCGACATTCATCATGCTGGTCCTCCATCTGAT
>CAIPUQ010000321.1 GCA_903868295.1 uncultured Roseiflexaceae bacterium | reverse complement strand
TGCCTTGGCGGTCTTCATCCCCTGGATGATACGACCCGGCATTGCCCCGATGTAGGTGCGCCGATGGCCGCGGATTTCGGCTTCGTCTCGGACGCCACCCAGACTCATCCGCACAAATTGGCGCTCGAGTGCACGTGCGATGGACTTGCCAAGTGATGTTTTGCCGACCCCCGGTGGACCAACCAGGCAGAGGATGGGCGAACGCATTTTGGCGCCGACGAGTTTTCGAACGGCAATGTACTCAATGATGCGCTCTTTCACCTTCTCGAGGCCGAAGTGGTCTTCGTCGAGGACGGCCTGCGCTTTGGCAACATCAATCGGAGCGAGTTCTTCGAGCATCCACGGCAATGACAACATCCATTCGATGTACGAGCGGATGACGCCGGCCTCGGGGTTACCTGGCCCCTGTTGGGCGAGGCGCTTGAACTCACGCAACGCTTGTTCACGCACGGGTTCGGGTGCATCGAGTGCCATTACACGTTTTTTGAGCTCATCGAGGGGATCATCGAGTTCCTCGTCTTCGCCGAGTTCCTTGCGTATGACCCGGATTTGTTCACGGAGGAAGAACTCCTTCTGACCCTGGTCGAGGATTTCTTTTGTATCCTGCTGGATTTTCTGGCGGATTTTCATCAGCTCGAGATGCCGAGCGAGCATCCGCTGGGTTTTGGAGAGGCGCTCGACAGGATCGATTTCGTTGAGGATGACAATGCGTTCAGCGAAGTCGAATGCAGGAGCATACGTGACAATATCGGCCAAATGACCGGGGGTGTCGATGCGCCGGACAAACGTGACTGCCTCTTGGGGGACTTCGCCCAGACTGTCGACGAACTCGTCGACCTGCTGTTTGACGGTGTCCATCAGGGCTTCGATGTCCATCCCAGATACCACCGGGTCGACGATGGGTTGTGCAACCACAACATAATACGGATCAACTTGTTGCAATCCGTCGAAGACCGCTCGTTGCAATCCTTCGAGGATGATCCGCGCAGTGCCATCGGGCAGCTTGATGAACTCTTCGAGACGCGCCGTGACACCCACCGTAGGCAGTGCTTCGGGCGCGCCGTTTTTGTATTGTTCGATGTGCGATTCGGGCACAAAAATCAACAGAACCTGTTGCTTTGCCTCCCAGGCGACTTCGAGCGCCCGGAACGATTTGCCCTGCCCGATTTGCAACGGCACCGTCATCATCGGCATGATGACCATTTCGCCGAGGACGACCAGTGGGTACTCGGTCGTTGGGTGTGACGTTGTATCGGTCATGCATTCACCTATTCACGGTGCGGGACCCGCACACGACTTTAGCGATAGTTCGCAATCCGCGCAAAGCCTTCGGCAACGAGTGCAGCACCGCCAACCAGTGCCCCGTCGATGTCGGGCTGCGCCATCAATTCGTCGACATTGTCGGCTTTGACGCTGCCACCATATTGGATGCGTACCTGCTCAGCTGCCGCACCACCGATACGACGCAGTTCTGCACGAATAGCAGCGTGCATCGTTTGTGCATCTGCCGCGGTAGCAGTCAAGCCGGTCCCAATCGCCCATACCGGTTCGTAAGCAATGACGACGTCGGCCAGTCGGTCTTGCAACCCAGCCAAAGAACCTGCCACTTGACCGAGGACGACGGCTTCGGCTCGGCCTGATTCACGTTCCTGCTTGGTCTCGCCGACGCAAACAATCGGTGTCATGCCAGCGGCGAGTACGGCGGCGGCTTTTTTGGCAATGAACGCATCCGATTCGCCGAACAGGGCACGCCGTTCGCTGTGCCCGATGATGACATAGCGGCAACCGATTTCGACCAGCATTGCCGGCGAAATCTCGCCGGTGTAGGCGCCGTGCGACTCGGGGTAGACGTTTTGTGCGCCAATGCCAATTGCACCGCGAGGACGGGCAGCAACTGCGGACAGTGCGGTGAATGTCGGGCAGACAACGACTTCGCGGTCTGACGCAATAGTGGGGAGCGCGGCATACAATGCATCGATGAGCGCAACTGCTTCGCTCACGGTTTTGTGCATTTTCCAATTGCCAGCGATGAGTTTCGTACGCATGCCAATGATCCTCTTCTGTGACTACACATTATCCAAAGAGATTGATGACCCATCCCCAGAGCGAGATGTACACCTCTTGTCGATTCATATAAAACGCCATAAACGCACCAATCGCGACCATCACCGCATAGACGGGCGTGGACCAGGCTAACACTTTGGCGCCATCAAACGGCCCACCGGGGATGAGGTTGAACAACCCTACCCATGCATTGAACGAAAAACCCATCATGCACAAGTACAAAAAGAGGTCGTCCTGCACGCCGAGCATAAAGAGAATCGGGTACAACACCAAGAAAAAGAGCGCCAAGACATAGTTGGCGAGCGGGCCTGCCACAGCAATCTTGCCGATACGCTTGGGGTCCGACACACCGGTATGCCAAACGGCGCCGGGTGCCGCGATGAATATGCCGGTGAATGCTAACCCGATCGAAATCAACAACCAGCGATTGTCAGCTGCAAAATGTGCGGCAGCACCGTATCCACGTGCGACTTGACGATGTGCGAGCTCATGCAGCACAAATCCGAGCCCACAAACGATTGCCGCAATCAGCAAGTTTTGGAGCACGAGTGGTGTCGCGAGGTTCGCGACGCCGGTGGTTGTAATCGCAAATGCAATCGATGTCCCTGCCCACGCTTTGGCGAGCTCGACGACATCATCATGCGCCTGACCAGGCTCGATGGTGAATGTTTGACTCATCATGGCTCCCCGTATGAATGCCAAATACCATTATACCCCAAGCCATTGGCGGATGGTAATGATTTGGTAACGGTAGGTGTGCATACTGCCTACAAGTCATACAAAGGAGAACATCATGAATCATCAACAGCGTGTTGCCGAGCTCTATGCACACCATGCACCCGCAATCCAACGCTACATCTTGCGACGGGTCCACGATTATTCGCTTGCCGAAGATTTGACCAGCGAAGTCTTCGTGCGGGTACTCGAAAGTCTGCATAGCTACACCGACCGTGGGTTACCCATCGAAGCATGGCTCTACCGGATTGCCCATGACCGCGTCATCGACAGCTATCGCAGCCAGCGTCGCCGCCCCGTTACCTCGCTCGACGAATGCGAGATCGAGTCAACCCATTCACCAGTGCACGAAGCCGACAACGAAGCGGCATTCATCGATATGTTGCACCATCTCACCGACGAACAGCGTGCAGTGCTCATGCTTCGCTATCGCGATGAACTCACGTTCGCTGAGATTGCAACGAAGCTCGCCCGGACTGAAGGATCAGTCAAGCAACTGAACAAACGTGGGATTCGCCAGCTCAAGGCAGTCTATCGCCCGGTTGTCTCTGCCTGATGCGGTCACCCCGCTCGACAACGGGCGTAGTGCTTGGTTAGATGATGTTACGCTCAAAAATACTGCCGGTGCGGTAGCGTTCGATGCGCAAGGGGTCGATGGCAAAACTGTGTGCGGTGCCATCGAGGACTTCCTCGGCGATGACGAGTCCCGTGGCTGGTGCATGCATAATGCCATGTCCCGAAAATCCCGCTGCATTGATGAACGACGGCAGTTCTGGGTGACGTCCCAAGATAGGCATGTGATCAGGGGTGATTTCGTAACATCCCGCCCAGCACTGCTTTTCGTTGAGTGTGACATCACCCAACCGTGGGAATCGTGCAAACCCTGCGTCCAATACGGTATCCAGCCAGGACCAGTCGACGGCAATATTGTAGCCCGGCGCTTCGTCGGGCTTCGACAATCCCATAATCAGCGAATCGTGCTCTTTGCGGATCCAGAACCCGGTGGTTACATCAACAGTGAGGGGCATCTGGCCGGGGATGATTGCTGTTGGTTGTGTCACGTAGACATTGCGTCGATA
>CAIPUQ010000320.1 GCA_903868295.1 uncultured Roseiflexaceae bacterium | reverse complement strand
CAGCAATCCGATCAAAAAACGCGTCCGATAACGCACCACATAGGGCCACAATGCCCGGAGCTGGTTCATGCATGCCTCGTCGCAAAGGTTCGTATTATGTTGGGTAGTATAACAACAAACAGACCGAGGTACGTATAGTACCTCGGTCTGTTGGATTGGTGCAGAGAGCAGACTAGCCGTTTGTCATCAAAGACATTTCGCGGCGCTTCTGATCACGCTTGCGCTCTTCTTGGTTGAGGAGCTTTTTGCGCAGGCGGTAGTTCTTGGGGGTAATTTCTAGCAGTTCGTCGTCGCCGATGTATTCGACGGCGTCGTCCAAGCTCATGTTCCGTGGAGTTTCGAGCCGTTGTGCATCGTCAGCACCAGACGAACGCATGTTGGTAAGGTGCTTCTTTTTGCAGCAGTTGACTTCGAGGTCACGCTCACGGGCATGCATGCCGATGACCATTCCTTCGTAGATGTCGACGCCGGCACCGATGAACAACTGGCCACGCTCTTGTGAGCCGAACAGACCGAAGGTGGTGGTCTGACCGGACTCGGAAGCCACCAACGAGCCATTGGAACGCGTGCTGATATCGCCTGCAACAGGCTGGTATTCGAAGAACAGCGAATTCATCTGCCCTTCACCACGGCTTGCCGTGAGCAGCTGCTGGCGGAAGCCGAGCAGACCACGGGTCGGTACGAGGAAGGTCAGGCTGACGGTACCGTCGTCGCGGTAGCGCATGTCGCGCATGATGCCACGGCGTTGCCCAAGCAGTTCGATAACGGCGCCTTGGTATTGCTCCGAGACTTCGATTTCGACCTGTTCGATGGGCTCCATCCGCTGCTCGTCGATGACGCGGAAGATGACCTCAGGCTTTGATACCTGGAACTCATAGCCTTCGCGGCGCATGTTTTCGATGAGGATGGTCAAATGCAATTCACCGCGACCAGACACCGTGAAGGCATCGGGAACATCGGTGTCTTCGACGCGCAAGGCCACGTCACGCTCGCGCTCGGCGTACAAGCGGTCGCGGATCTTGCGGGAGGTAACATGCTGGCCTTCACGTCCGGCAAATGGACTCGTGTTGACACCAAAAGTCATGTTGACGGTGGGTTCTTCGACGGCCAGTACCGGGAGCTGCTCGGGTGTGGTTGGATCAGCAATCGTGTCGCCGATCATGCCATCGGCAATGCCCGCGATGGCGATGATATCGCCCGCAGTGGCTTCGTCGACTTCGGCACGGTTCAGACCGACGTACTGAAAGATTTGGATGATTTTCGAAGGCTTCATTTCGCCTTCGTGATCAAACTTGATGACCGACATACCTTTGTTCATGGAACCACGACGGATGCGGCCCATCATGATTTTGCCACGGTAGTCGTCGTAGAACGTATTGGTGACCAACATCTGCAGCGGGGCTTCAGAGTCGACGTCTGGAGCAGGGATGTGGTTGATGATGGCATCGAACAATGGCTCGAGCGAATCATTGAGATTGTTGAAGTCTGTGCCAGCGATGCCGTTGATGGCACTGGCGTAGACCGTGTGGAAGTCGGCTTGTTCGTCGGTAGCACCCAGCTCGACAAACAGGTCAAACGTCTCGTTGACGACCCATTGTGGGCGCGCATTGGGGCGGTCGATTTTGTTGACCACCACAATTGCCTTGTGCCCTGCCTGCAGCGCCTTGCGTAGCACGAAGCGCGTCTGTGGCATAGGGCCGTCGACTGCGTCGACCAGCAACAACACACCATCGACCATGTTCATCACACGTTCGACTTCACCACCGAAGTCTGCGTGACCTGGGGTGTCGACGATGTTGATTTTGTTGCCCTTGTACATCACAGCGGTGTTTTTGGCCATGATGGTGATGCCACGCTCGCGCTCGAGATCGTTCGAGTCCATCACGCGCTCGGCCATCTGCTGGTTGTCTCGGAAGATACGGGATTGGCGTAGCAGACCGTCTACGAGGGTCGTCTTGCCGTGGTCAACGTGCGCAATAATCGCCACATTGCGCAATTCTGTTCGCTTCATACATGCTCCCACACAACATACAAACGCCACGACCTCCGAGGTCGAGGCGCAACAATGCATCACTAACTGATACCAAGTGTACCACAATCTGTCGTGATGGGGAAAGAGCGGAGGAATGAGATTTCTCTAGGCTGTCCACACACGACCGTCTATAAGAAGAAAAAAGAATATAAGAGAAGAAATAGTCGCACATAGTATGTCGTGTGGATATGTTGATTGGCTGGTTTTGACGCATGGAGAAGACCAATCGCATCGCCGTTGCCTGTGTACGATGCTCCACACGCATCAACACCGACGTAGACAAACGACGATTCATCCACAGTGGGTGCACGATGGTCCACGAACGACGCGAGGCGTTGTCCACAAAAGCGGTGGATAACCAGTTTGGAGGGAATTGTTATCCCGCGCCTATCCCGGTGTTTTACACGTGTTATGCACAGAAAAAAAAACGCTAAAAAGGTGGTTTTTTGGCACACTACACTGCCAAACCAATGCGAACATATGTTTTTGTTTTATCGTGCTACGTAGAGTGCGTTGGAGTGCAGAACTTTCCACATTTTCGTGAGTTATCCACAAAAACACCCCAAGTTATGCACATTGGAGTGTAAAACCATATCAGATTGGGTGTTTTTGTGCGAAGGCATCGCTATGCGCTGGGTGGGTTTTTCTTGGGATCATCATCTTCGTCGAGCGAATTAATGAAGTCGCGGAACATCGACAGGGTTTCGTCTGACACGGGGGCATCGGTCGGCGCCGTAGCGGCATCGGTGCTCGGTGTCGGCTCGGTTTCGCTGACGGAAGCAGATGCCTTAAAGAGCGGTGGCTCTTGTTGTTCGTCGCCATCGAACGGCACAGAGGCTTGTTCGAACACATGGGGTGCCACAAAAATAGGCACATGGGCGCGCAGGGCGAGGGCGATT
>CAIPUQ010000319.1 GCA_903868295.1 uncultured Roseiflexaceae bacterium | reverse complement strand
GCGGTCTGCTATGCCCTCTCGGCCCTATACGGGCGCCGTGCCTTCAGCGGGATGCAACCCATCATCCCGTCCACGGGTCAGATGATAGCCAGCACGTCCCTGCTCATCCCCATCGCACTCATCTGGAACGGCATCCCGTCGGTCATGCCTGCGCCGACGTCGCTCATCGCACTCGTTATTCTGGCGGTCTTTTGTTCGGCCATTGCCTACATCCTCTACTACCGCCTGATGGACGCAGTCGGGGCGACCAAAGTATCGATGGTGTCCTACCTCGTGGCACCGTTCGGGGTCGTCTATGGCGCAGCAATTCTGGCCGAACCGATTGCCCCCAACGCCATCGCCGGCCTGGTAGTCATCATTGTGGGCATTTTGATTGCCGGTGGCACGTGGCGGTCGCTCATCCCGCTGGTACGGCGCGCATGAACCCGGCCGTCGTCGCATGGTTGCAGACACGCACCGCCCAGGATCTGATTGCAGGGATCGACGTCACCGCGCACCTGCGCTCCCTGTCGCAGCTGCGTCAGGTAGTGACATCCGAACACGCCGCTGCTGCCTACGAGCTTGCTTGGGTACGCGCCCACGCGACCCGCAAGTTCCCCGACGGTGACGCGCTCTTCTTCACCAAAACCGCCCTCGAACAAGCCAGTCACCAACGGGTCAGCACCCACCGGGCACACATGTTCGCCGGTGCGACACACATCGCCGATATCTGCTGCGGCTGCGGCGGCGACCTGCTGGCATTGGCGACGGTTGCACCATGCACCGCTATCGACAGCGACCCCGGGCGCGTTGCCATGGCCGAAGCCAATCTCCACGTGCGTGGGCTGAACCACCGTGTCACCTGCATCTGCGCCGATGCCCTCGCATGGGCATTGCCGGATGACGTCGATGCAGTCTTTTTCGATCCCGGTCGGCGCGCGAGCACTGGTCGCATCTATGACCACGACGCATACCTCCCGCCGTTGACCAGTGCCAATGCTTGGCGCAGCCCCGGCCGGCGTATTGCCATCAAATGCGCGCCGGGGATCGACTACCGCCAGCTCCCGTTTGCTGCACCCTATGCCATCGAGTGTGTCTCGCTCGACGGCGACCTGCGCGAGACCGTCGTCTGGCTCGACGCAGAGCTGCCCTGGCAGCATCGCGCCACCGTGCTCGACGACAATGGGACGCACCTGCTCGACGACACCCACACCCCGGCGCAGATTGCCTGCACCGCACCCGCAGCGTTTTTCTACGAGCCCGACGCAGCGGTCATCCGCGCCGGCTTGGTCCAACACCTCGCCGCACGCATCGGGGCGACGATGATCGATCCACAGATTGCGTACTTGACCCATCCCGATGCGCTGTTCACCCCATTTGCGCGGTGCTGGCGGGTTGTCACGACGGTGCCGTTCAGCGAACGCCACCTGCGCGAAATCCTGCGTGCCCACGGCGCAGGAGCGGTCACGGTCAAAAAGCGGGGCTCGCCAATCGACACCGATGCGCTCGCGAAACGGCTGTCGCAACCACATGGTGTGCCAATGGTGGTAGTATTGACGCGCGTCGCTGGCGCCCACACAGCAATCGTCTGTATCGGTCCCATCGACCCGAAGGAGCCCTCCAATGGCCATGAAGCAACCGAATGAATTGACCGCGACGCAACGACGCCATGGCATGATCGTCATGATTGTCAATTCGTTCATGATGTGGGGCGGCTTTTTCATGGTGGTGCCGCTCATCTCGATCCACTATGTCGAGGCGCTCGGATGGACCACCGCCAGCATCGGGATTGTGTTAGGCGTGCGCCAACTTTTTCAACAGGGCTTCACGGTCGTCGGCGGCATGCTGGCAGACCGCTTCGGGGCGCGGCTCTTGATCCTCTGTGGGTTGATTGTCCGCTTTGTGGGTTTTTCGGCGATGGCCTGGGCTGATTCGTTCCCTCTGTTGCTTGGCAGTGCGATTTTTGCGGCATTGGGTGGTTCGATGTTCGACTCGCCCAGCTCGGCGACGATTGCCGCGCTGACAACCACCGAAGACCGCGCACGTTATTTTTCGATCCTGGGCATCGTACGCAATTTGGGTATGGCCGTCGGCCCACTCATCGGCACAGCGCTGCTGATATACGATTTCGGGATCGTGGCTATTGCAGCCGGGTCGTGCTATCTCATCGCCTGGGTGGTCACCTTTCGCATGCTCCCCGATGTGGCGGTTGCAACCACCCAGGGCAACCTGACCTATGGCATCCGCTTGGCCCTACGCGACAAGCGCTTCATGCTCTACAACACATTGCTGCTGGGGTACTGGTTCCTGTGGACGCAGATTACCCTCGCCATCCCGCTCCGGGCAGTCGCCCTGGCCGGCACCGACAGTGCGGTGAGTTGGGTGTATAGCGTCAATGCGGTCATGAGCATCGGGCTGCAGTATCCGCTGATGCGTTTCGCCGACAAACGATTTGCGCCGGCCGTCACGCTCCTGCTCGGTATTGGCCTGCTGACGACGAGTTTGGGGCTCATCGGCGCTGCAGACAGTATTTGGTTTTTATTGGGGTGTGTAGCGATGTATTCGTTGGGAGGATTATTTGCGTCGCCGAGTCAACAAACGGTCGCAGCCAATCTCGCCGACAACTCGGCGCTGGGGTCGTACTTCGGCGTCGCCG
>CAIPUQ010000318.1 GCA_903868295.1 uncultured Roseiflexaceae bacterium | reverse complement strand
AGGCCATATTGGGGTTGACGCTGTTGGCGCCATACGTGCCGATGCTCGTATTGTTGGCCGGGATGGCACTGACCGATGCCGGGATGTTATAGACGGTCCAGTAGTAGTGTGTCGCATCAGGCGCGATGTGGTGCATCGACAGCGCGTAGCTGTGGGTGCCGGCTGGTGCATTGCTCCAGGCCAACGGCGGTGATTGGGATGCGCCATCACAGGTGTAGGTAGCCGGCAGCGCGCCGCCATTGGCGACGGCCGAACTGCTCAACGTAAAGGATCCTGTGGCTGCCGGAGTGGCAGTCTTGGCAGTGGTCGCCGTCGGTGCTGCAGGTGTGGCGGTCTTGGCTGCTGGGGTGGCGGTGCCGGCACCGGGTGTTGCGGTTTTGGCACTGCTGGTGGGCAGCGGGGTTGCCGGCACTTGATCTGCTTGGACGGGGTACGATTCGGCGCGGGTACCGTCTTGGTCGGTGATCCGGAACGCCACCGTGTTGGGGTCTTGGGTGTAGGCAACGGTGTAGGTTGCCCCTGCGAGGGTGTAGGTCAGGCTGTATTGGGTCGCACTGGCGCGCTCGAAACCAGTGATGACGGCACCGGCCAGGGGATCCTGCGGTGGGCGGACGGGTTTGAGGGCCGGCTGCGGCTCGATCTGGTCGTCGGTAACCGTGACTTTGCCGTACATACCGCCATTGATGTAGGGGTAGGTCATTGAGGCGTGGTAGTGATAGACCCCGTTGGAGCCGATATGGCCATTGTAGGCGTCGAGGCCGCGTGGCTCGCTGCCGTCGACCTCGAGGATGCCATAGATGGCGTACCCGTCGAGGGCATAGGCGATGGGTTTGTCGGCGCCGATCAGGGCTTGCAGATGCAACGGGGCGATGTGGTAGTGGTAGTCGTCGGCTTTGCCGGCATGGCCGCCCCACTGGTCGAGTTCACCGGCCAGGAACGCGTCGTCGCCGCGGTTGTTGAGGGCATTGAAAATCGGCACGCCGTTGACGGCGAGGGCAATCGCACCGCGGTAGAGGGCAGTGGCTGCCGAGACGGGGGTGATCGCCGGCTCGGGGTTGAGCGGGATCTGCCAGGCCTTGCTGCCGTAGTACGGTTGCGCCAATGGTACTTGGCGTTGCCAGCTGGTGATGCCGACCATCATGTTGTGACTGGGCAGGCCGCGTGATTCGACATACAAAAAACTGCTGTCGCGGCGGGTGCTGACCAAATCGGGGAAGGCGTCGAAGCCCAGATTTGCCAGTGCTTGGGCCGTCACGGTCGGGCTAAGAGTGTTGGTTGCTGCAATTGTGCGCGTCCGGGTGCGGGTGGCGGTCGCTGCGGCCGTCGTGCGGGTGCGCGTCCGGGTGGCAGTGGCTTTGGCTTTGCCACGCAGGGAGTCTTCGTCGATGGCGGTCCCGGCAGCAGCACAGGCGCTGAGCAATGCGCTCCCAAAGCCATAGACGAGGAGGCGGTTCAATTCACGGCGAGACATCGGCATACGAAAGGTCCTTGGTCTTGATGTCATATGTTACGATATGACAGATATGCGATGCGCCAGATATATGCAGGAGTCAACGATGACATACCGCACCCCATTGCCGTTCCATGCCCCGACTGACGAGGGGACGTTGGATGCCGAAACCATAGCGTTCTATGATCGCGAAGGGTACGCGGTGCTGCCGCGGTTGCTCAGTGCAGTGGAGTTACAACCGGCACGTGCCGCTATGGCACAGAAAGTAGACGAGATAGCGGAGCAATTGTTCCGCGATGGCCTCGTTGACTCATTATATACAGATATTCCGTTTGAAAAGCGCTTGGCGGTGCTCTTTGCGCAGCTCAGCGACGTCGAGTTTTTGCAGTATGGGCGGAGCTGGCGTGATCGCATCCCGGGGTATTTTGTGCTGATGTCGAACCCCAAAATCCTCAACGCAGTCGAATCACTCATTGGACCAGAAATCTTTGCCAACCCGGTCTACAACGTGCGCCCCAAAGTACCCAAAGTGGCCGCCGGCGCCGTGCCGTGGCATCAGGACAAAAGCTACTGGCCCGATGCCAATGCCAATCCGGTGATTACCGTGTGGATTCCACTCGTCGATGCGACGCTCGAAAACGGCTGCTTGCAGGTGTGGCCGCGCACGCACAAAACAAAAGTCATGGCGTTCCACCAAGAGACGTACTCGGGCACCGGCTATCTCGAAGTCGACGAGGCGGTGATTACCCAGGCCAAACGGTCTGCGGTGGCGCTGCCGGTACCAGCTGGGTCAGCGATTTTGTTCAATGATCGGTGCGTCCACATGAGCACGGGGAATAACTCGGATCATGTGCGTTGGAGTGTCGATTTGCGCTATCAGCCCACGTCGCAAGATCCGATGCCGCAGTATGGAGCTGGGT
>CAIPUQ010000317.1 GCA_903868295.1 uncultured Roseiflexaceae bacterium | reverse complement strand
CATCGGCTTGTGCTGAATGAAACATATCGTACTGTCGCAACGTAATAGGGACAACCCGTCGGAGTTCATCCACCACATGCGCATGCGATTGAAACATCGGCAATTCTTTTTCGGCAAATGCAAGGTACTTCTGTGTCGCCATAATCAGCAAAATACTCTTGTTGACCGGAATGACGGTGCTCGAAAAAACGTCTCGCAACTGCTCGACAGATGTACCCACAAGCTGGCGCACAGATTCATACATCGGTGGCGCTGATAGCTCAATAACGTGAGGGTCATGATCAGGCAGTGGTAATACACCACGCATAGTCTTGAGTCGGTCACGCTGTGCACGTTGCCCTGATGCCTCGAGCTGACGCCAGCGTGCGACTTCACTCGCTACAATCCCACAATACATGCGAAGCATCATGACTCGATGTGCATCGGGCCAATCGACGGGGATCACGGACCCATCTGGTCCGTCAATGACTGCATCAAAAAACGGCTTCACACGACGCGACACCATCAGCGCATCAATCCGCAGTCGACCGTAGGTATCAGACACCTCATAGTCGTGGGTTGCTTTGAGCCAAGGCACACTCGAACGCCAGAGTCGATGCATCAACGTGAGCACATCTTGCCCAGCCAGATATTCATCTATGGTCTTTGTGCTTATGTCCGACACCACCGGGTCAATTTGGGTTTCGATTCGATTGACTACGGTGTCGATGTTTTCGACTTTCCATGGATCATCTGCTCCGCCGGAGCGGGGGCGCCATGAGGAGACAACGTTCGTTCCGTATCTACTCACAATGGAGTCTGCAACCTGCTGCTGATACGGCTCCATCACATCCACGGGATCGACAACTGCAGATTCCAAATAATCGATACGTTTGCGGAACAGACGATCCCGTTCGAGCGCATCTGGTGAAGTGGCCCGTAATGCAGAGTCTCGATGCGCAGCAAGTTCTCCCAACGGCACCGCGAGTTCTTCGGCACGCTGATTACCCAACCGTGCTTGGATGACTGAGGCAACGATGGATGTGTGATCCGCCAATACTGCATTTGCGCGGACTTTTAGGTATTCTTCGAGTTGACGTTTTCGCCAGCGCTGTTGCCAAATCACCCCAATGTACGGCAACACCCAAATAACCAGAGTGGGAATCAAGACAATGAGGATGGTTGCAACCAACAATCGAGACCACACCGCATAGGGATCTGCATAGGTGAAGTTGAACGCTTGCATGGGAAATATTGCCGTACGTGCCTTCCAAGCAGCATCCCAATAAAGTTGAAACAACATGGCAATGATGATTGCAGCCCGCACAAGCATGGCAGGCAAGTGTGCCCGCAGCGAGACTGCACGGTCGAGCATAATGTCAGAATTCACGCCGAACCACGTGCGCGTGTCGTTCATGCGCTGCAGTTCGCGGTCAGCAATTTTTGTATCACGTATCGCCTGGACTGACAATACGTCTACGTGTTCGTTCAGTACACGTGCAGATTGCCGTAGCGTTGCGACACTTTTTTGGAGGCCTTGCCCTCCCTGCGAGAGCAAGATTGCAGTACTTCGGCCTGCCTCAGACTCCGATTCGAGCGCAGTTGTATAGCGATTATCAGCTAATCGCTGTGTAAACGCTTCGAGCATGGTACCGGCCGTTGCCTGCGCTTCTTGCTGGCGGGCCAAGATCACTGCGGCGGTGAGCTGCTCGTCGAATGGGTCGCTGGAGCTCGCCGTGACCGTAATTCCATCGACGTTGGGTTTGATGACTTTATCGTTGGCCGATACATCAACATCGATGTTCAGATTTGTGTTATGAACAAACGGACCTTTGGCTGCATCGACCGAAAGGGCACGTACCGTATTGCGTGCGTTTTCGCTGAGATATGCCGAAAAACGGGATACGATGTTCTGGACTGTGGTGGAGTCGTATTCATCGGCAGAAGTTGCTGGTAACAATCGATCGCGGATAAGAGTTCCGAGTGTGTACCGTCGCACGAGCGTCGTTATGTCGCGTAATGGAACAACGAGTGACGCTGAACCTACTCCGATATACAGCTGCCGTGTGGTCTGCGTATGATCGTCGAGGAGCGCTTGATCGATTGTCCGAGGGAGCGCACTGTATACCATCCCCTCGAGTAACGACGAAACGTGTGTCGCGACTTCAAAAACATCATCGTCCTGGCCGATCGAACCGTTGTTCTCTTTATGCCCATCTACCCAGAAAATGTTGTCGTACAAACGGGTATCGTAGCCGTCTGAGCCAATCCCAGCGCGTACTTTCCCTTGCCAGATGACTTCACCAGCCGCGAGTCGATCACCTTCATCGAACACGCTCCAGGTGTTTGCTTCGCCGGCTTCGCGATGACTCGCGTCTTGACGATAATCTGCCGACACAAAGACACCGTACAGCGTGTACTGCATCGAAGAACCTATCGCAGCACGAATGATGGCAGCGAGTGGCCAAAGTAATGCGCGACCTGCTTCGCTCCAGGTCGCCCCAACCACGATAATCACCGGTCTGAGGGTATCGAACAGTGGCGCATCACGATGCAACCTGACGGTATTGAACATTTGGCGCAAATCGCGAGCGATATCGCGCAACGAATCTTCGGTCAATTGCGACGCACGGATATCGTCTGCGTTGTCGTCAAAGATCCCTGGATTGGTTGGCAGGATACGTGTAAAGACCGACCCCGCATCTTCGCCTGCCAACGGCGTCTTGAAGCCGCGATATACATCACGTTGGAGAGTTATCCGGTCACGTACTTCTTCGCCAAAGGCACCGACACCGATGATGATGGCAGGCTGTGGCGATTCGATCGTACGGATTGCATCGTGTGCAGGTATAGACATCCTGTGCCTATGCTTCTATCAAGCGGATTGCAATAAGGCTGACATCTTGGTAGTTGATTGTGTTGCGGAGTTCGGTGACGATTGCATCGGTGATCCGGCTCGGGTCCGTCTTGAAGCGTTCCACTGACTGGCGCAGCGCGTTCTGCAGCAGCGGGGTATTGACTCCATCACTTCCAAGTACGATGT
>CAIPUQ010000316.1 GCA_903868295.1 uncultured Roseiflexaceae bacterium | reverse complement strand
CTGCGAACCATTGTCGGATCGTTTCACTACCAAAATCTCGACGATTTGGCACCGTTTCAGGGCACAAATAGCACCGCCGAAGTGGTAGCCGCAGTCATCTGCGACGCGGTCATGGCCGAACTGCAGCAACGTGGTCTCGCGACGATCCGCGTCGCCGTGTGGGAGTCTGGTGATGCGTGGGCAGCGGTCCAACGCGAGTTTGCCGCATGAAGGTAGCGATGATTACCGTCGGCAATCCAGAGCGGCGCACCGGCGGGTATTTGTACCACAAACAGGTCTATGCCATCTTGGCGCGGATGGGATTGCGCATTGACGAAATTGTCGTCTCCGATGCCGATGAGGCAGCCCAACAGCAGGCCACGTTCCCCGCCGATATCACCGCGTACGATGTGATCATGGTCGACATGCTGGCGCGCATCGCAGTCGCGCCGTACGTGGCGCAGTGGCAAGCACAGACCACCATCGTCGCCATGGTCCACGAGTTGCCGTCACTCGCAGGGGTCAGCGCCACGACCCCCGAGCAGATACTGCTCGATGCTGCCCATAGGTGCATCGTGGTCAGCGAAGCAGGAGCGGCCGCAGTGGTCGCCCGCGGGGTTTCTGCAAGCCGCCTCGTGTTGGCCAAACCCGGCTGTGATCGCCTTGGTGCTCCCGCACTGCGCCGCGCGGTCGCCAACCCGCCCGTGCTGTGTGTGGCACAGTGGATCCCCCGCAAAGGCATCGATGCGTTGCTCCGGGCGTGGGCCATGGTAGGGGCGCGCCATGTGCCGCTGACGTTTTATGGCGAAGTCGACGCCGATCCCCGCTATGCAGCCGGCTGTCGCCAACAGGTCTTGGAGCTGCAGCAGGCGGGGTATGCAATCAGTGTGCGGGGGAGTGTGAGCAATCGGGCACTCCGTGCAGGGTATGCAGCAGCGCGCGTGTTTGTCTTGCCGTCGCGATTCGAAGGGTATGGCATGGCGCACGCCGAGGCAATCTGGGCAGGCATCCCCGTGGTTGGGTACGCCATCCCATCGGTACAACGGATTGTCGCCACTGGTGGTGCCCTTGTCCCCATCGACGACGAAGCAGCACTCGCGCAGGCGTTGACACCCTATTGCAACGATGCGACGCATGCACGAACCCTCGACGACGCCATTGCCCACGCACGTGCAGCGTTGCCGCGCTGGCAAGACACCGCTTTCGCGTGGCTTGCGGCACTGGATGCATCGACACAGCCGGCGACAATCCCTGCGCCGTATGCGTACCACGCGGGCTAGTCTTTGAGCAGATGACCCATGCGGATTTTTTTGGTTTGGAGGTAGTCGTGATTGACCGTGTTGGCCGACATCTCGATTGACTCACGGCTGACTACGTGTACACCGCTGCTGCTGAGGGCAGAGATTTTGGTCGGATTATTGGTCAGCAGGTGTACCTTGGTGACACCCAGCCATTCCAACATGCCCAGCGCCAAGGTGTAGTCACGCATATCATCAGGGAGACCCAGGGCGCGGTTGGCATCGACCGTGTCGAGCCCGGTTTCTTGCAAGGCATAGGCTTTGATTTTGTTGACCAGCCCGATGCCCCGGCCTTCTTGGCGCAGATAGAGCAGCACGCCGCAGCCGCTGGTTTGGATGCGCTGCAACGCGGCGTCGAGTTGTTCGCCGCAGTCACACTTCAACGAGCCAAACACATCACCGGTCAAACATTCGGAATGCAAGCGCAAGAGCGGCGTGTGCGCTTTGACATCGCCACACCACAACGCGACATTGTCGCCGGCAAAGACCGCCATATGAAAAACACCATAGCTGGTTGGAAGAATTGTCTGCGCAAGAGGCTGGACGTCGCTCATGTTGAACCCTGACCGTGTATTTTTGTTTCACTGTGTGATACGCACAAAAACCGCAAATGGATGCAGTCCCCGCCCCAGCTCTGCTGTGTGATGCGTTGCAAAGACTGTCCCGGGAGGGTTGCTCGCCAGACGTGCCTCGTGTTTGCAGTGCATTCATCCACCGGCGCCGAAGCGCATGTGCCGGGCACGGAGAACGATTCGGCTGATTTTGGCGGTATAGTGTCTGCAACCCCCTTGTACATGTGAGTTGCACCTTGTCAGATATGTTGCTGTTTTTTTCGAATGCATTGTGCCTGCTTGCGATAGGTCTGGTGGCCGTGGTGGTGCTGCGAGCACTCCGCCGTGCGCGGCTACGCAGGGGCGTTGCAGCCTCGACGAGTAACCCTAGCCTGACGCAGCGACGGATTGCCAACGACTACACCGTGGTCACCAGTCTGCTGACCGCAGCGGAGCAGACGTATTATGCGGTATTGCGTGCAGCGCTCCCTGCCGAATATACGATAATGGTGCAAGTCGCACTCAATCGCCTGGTCTTGGTGCAACGACTCTCCAAAGCACGCCATTGGCGCGATCCGCGCTGGTCACGGATTGCCCAGAAGTCGATTGACTATGTGGTCGTGCGCACGCGTGACATGGTGCCGCTGCTGGCCATCGAACTCGACGATGCATCACACACCCAGCAGATGCGCATCGCGCGGGATGTGTTGGTCGACGACGTCCTGCGCGACGCTGGGCTCCCAATGATCCATCAGCCGGTCCGGGCGACATACGATCGAATTGCAATCCAGGCGCAGCTTCTAGTTTATTTGACCCCCTAACAGAGGTATTCATGCACATCGAACAGTATCTGCCGCGGCAACAGTTGGTCACCAAAACAACCACGATTGCCAAGCCGCGCTTCCCCGTCATCGATGCCCACAATCACCTGTGTCAAGTGTTTGGCGGGTATTGGAACCGACGTCCAATCGCAGAGTTCATCGACGTCCTCGACCGTGCCGATGTGCGCATGATCGTCGATCTCGACGGCGGGTGGGGCGACGCGCTTCGTCAGACGCACCGTCAGCACTACGCCCTGCATATCCCCGACCGCGTCAAGCTCTTTGGGGGGGTCGAGTGGGACCAGTGGCAGGTCCGTGGCGGCGAATTCGCCAGCTGGGCAGCCGAATCATTCAAACAACAAGTGGCCGAAGGTGCCGTCGGTCTCAAAATCTGGAAACCGTTCGGATTGCACATCCGCAACCCCGAAGGTGTGGTAGGGCAGGTCGACGACGTGCGCCTCGACCCGATATGGGCGATGGCAGGCACGTTGGGTGTCCCCGTATTGGTGCATGTCGGTGATCCGATTGCGTTTTTTGACCCGATTGACCAGTACAACGAGCGCTACGAAGAACTGCACGCGCACCCCGATTGGCACTTCCCGTCACCGCCGTTCCCGCCCGTTTTGTCGATCCTCGAGGCCTTCAAGCGGGTCACCAAGCGGCACGCACAGACCACCTTCATCATCGCGCATGTAGGCTGTTATGCCGAGAATCTGGGTTGGGTGGCACAATGGCTCGACGAATGCCCCAATGTGGTCATCGACTTTTCGGCACGCATCGCCGAGCTGGGTCGACAGCCGTATAGCGCCCGCAAGTTTTTCATCACCTACGCCAATCGCATCTTGTTCGGTACGGACATGCCGGTCGACCTGGCGATGTATCAGTTGCACTACCGTTTTCTCGAGAGCGACGACGAATACTTCGCCTATCACCACACCGACGATGCCCCGCCGCAAGGCCGCTGGCGCATTTATGGGCTCTATTTGCCCGACGACGTGCTCGCCAAAATCTATTATCGGAACGCCGAACGCATCCTACACGTGTAGGACCAAACAAGGAACGTCCATGCGCGCAGTGGTTTTTGACGGAACGCTCCATCTGGAGAAAAACTATCCCGATCCGCTCTTGCGGGACGGCGAAGCCCTCATCAAGGTTTCGTTGGCAGGGATTTGCAACACCGACATCGAGATAACCCGGGGCTACAAGGGCTTCAACGGGATCCTCGGCCACGAATTCGTCGGCACGGTGCTGGCCTGCGCCGATCCAGCCTGGGTGGGCAAGCGGGTCGTCGGCGAAATAAACGCCGCCTGCCGGCGCTGCCCCACCTGTCTGCGCGGCGACGACCCACACTGCCCCAACCGCACCACACTGGGCATCTACAACCGCGCTGGTTGTATGGCAGATGTCTTTAGCCTGCCTATTGACTGCTTGCACCTCGTCCCCGACGGTGTCAGCAATGCCCAGGCGGTCTTTACCGAGCCACTCGCCGCAGCCCTCGAAATCCTCGAACAGACCCATCTCAAACCCACAGACCGCGTCGCCCTGGTGGGCGATGGCAAGTTGGGGTTGCTCATCGCCCAGGTGTTGCGCCTGCCCGGGAGTGACATTACGGTTATCGGCCGGCACCCCGAACGTTGGGACCTGCTCCACCGCCAGGGCATCAAGACGGTCAAATCGACCGAGGCGAGTGGGTGGTACGATGTGGTGGTCGATGTCACCGGCAATCCCGAGGGATTGCACACCTCACGCAAACTGGTGCGTCCGCGTGGCCGCTTGGTGATGAAGAGCACCGTCGCTGCCGAGACGCAACTCGATTTGACCATGCTCGTCGTCGACGAAATCCAGCTCCTCGGCTCGCGTTGCGGTCCCTTCGATGCAGCCTTGCGCCTGCTCGCACGTGGCCTCATCGAGACGGCACCGCTGATGCATGCAACCTACCCGATGGACGATGCAATGGCCGCATTTGGCGCCAGTCGTGGCGCGATGAAGGTCGTATTGGATATGGAGGCGCACTCATGAGTCTGCATGAACAAACTGCCCACCTGTCGCCCGTTTGGGCACGCTACAGCAACATTGTGGCCGACCGTGCCGAAGGCATCATGCTCTATGGCGACGATGGTCGGGCGTACATGGACTTCACCTGCGGTATCGGTGTGACCAACACGGGACACTGTCACCCACGAGTCGTCGCAGCCATCCGCGAACAAGCGGGGCTGTTGCTCCATGGCCAAGCCAACATCATCTATCACAAACCGATGCTGCGTCTGGTCGAGGGGTTGCGTAAGGTCGTTCCGGCCGGCATCGATTCGTTCTTCTTTAGCAACTCGGGCGCCGAAGCAGTCGAAGCGGCCCTCAAATTGGCGCGCCATGCCACCGGCCGGACCGACGTTATCGTGTTCGACGGCGGCTTCCATGGTCGTACCGCGGGTACCATGGCCCTGACCACCAGCAAGGGCAAATACCGGAGCGGCTATGCCCCACTGCCGTCGGGCGTGCATGTCGCGCCATACGCCAGTTGTTACGGCTGTGCCATCGCCAAGGCGGTCGGCAAAGACCGTGCCGGCATGTCTGCCGCAGCGCCCCACGAGGCGGGCTGTTGTGGTAATCCGCTCGAACGGGTCGAGCACATCCTGCACGCCAACACGACGCCCCACGACGTGGCGGCTATCCTGATCGAGCCGGTGCTCGGCGAAGGCGGCTATGTGGTGCCACCGGCGTCGTTTTTGCAGGGCCTGCGTGCCATCTGCGACAAATACGGCATCATGCTGATTGCCGACGAGGTCCAGTCGGGCTTCGGCCGCACGGGCAAGTTCTTTGCGATGGAACACTACGGCGTTACTGCCGATATCATCGTGGCGGCCAAAGGCATCGCCTCGGGCTTACCGCTGTCGGCCGTGATGACCCGCAAAGAGATCATGGACAAATGGCACCCCGGCACCCACGGTGGTACCTACGGCGGCAATGCACTGGCCTGTGCCGCAGCGGTGGCGACACTCGAGGTCATCATCGGCGAGCAGCTGGTCCAAAACTCCGCCGCCATGGGTGCAGTCCTCAAAGGCGAGCTGAGTGAGCTCCAGCAAAACGATCCCCGCATCGGCGATGTGCGTGGCATGGGGTTGATGGTCGGTGTCGAACTCGTCGACGCACACGGTGCGCCCGATGCAGCATTGGCCAGCCGCACCTTGGCGGCGTGCCGTGAGCTCGGCCTGTTGCTGCTTACCTGCGGCACCTACGATAACGTCGTCCGCTTTATCCCACCCTTGGTGGTTACCGACGCACAGATCCATCAGGCAGTCGGCATCTTCCGGTCCGCACTCAATCGATAATCAGGGTGCAGTGCCCCAGCGATAGGGAATGCCCGGCAGGCGCAAGGAGCGCTCTCCGCCATTGCTCACACTGACGGTATCGTCCACATACTGCAACAACACATCACGGCGTAACCACACGGTGGTTGCGCCGTCTGTGCGTGGCTCGTCTGCATCTGTGTATGCGGCGTCGGTATAGGCGCCGGATTGCGACACGACGCGCTCGAAGTGGTAGCGATCATCATCGTCTGCATCTGGCAGAAGTGCCGTCGCGCCGCGCAACCACTCCCCTAACGGTGCGGGTTGGACCGCAGTAGCGCCGGTGGGGAGCATCAGACAGCGCGTCGTATAGCACTGCAGGGTCATCGCGGCGAACGGCAGGGCCGGCATGTGGGGGACTCCGTACGCTTTTTCCCCACCATGCATTGCAATGTATTCGGCAAACGCCGTGGGGATGAGGTAGGCCGGCTCACCACGCATCACGCCGCTGCCGCGTGCCACGGGGATGGTCGCGACAGCCGTCGCAGGAGCGTCGTCGATAGAGATGGCGAGCTGATAGACCCCGTCGGCACTGCGGCGCGGGATCGGTAGCGGCTGCAGGTGTTCGAGCGGGCCAGCTACCAAATCTGCCAGCGACAGCGCCCCAGCGAACAACGGTTGCTCGCTCCGGGCCACGACCGTCCCATTGCCATCACGGAGAAGCAGGGTGACCTGGTGCGGCACTGCATCACCGGTCCCGCTCAATCGGATGGTCACCGGGACGACGCTGCCGGGTTCGTAGGCATTGGTCAGCAGCGGAGCAGCAAGGGCAACACGATCGATAGTTGCTTGCCCGTATGGCACCGCGATATGCGTCGGCGCGCCGGTTGCAATCGGATGATAGACGTCATAGCTCCCGCGTGAGCCGCTCTGCGCGTAGCGTGTGCGGATCAGTGCGATGCTCTCGGGCGTCATCCAGTTGCCCAGGTAGTCCAGCACGACGATGGGGATCTGGCCGTTGGCCAGCTGGCGCAACAGGGGTTTTTGGTCCCACAATCCTGCGTCGAGGAGCTGGCGATGCTCAAAGACCTGCATCGGCGCAGAGACATCGGCCTGTGCGGCGATCGCCGGGACATCGGTGAACACACTCGTACCCGCCTGCTGGATGAGTGTCGTCACATCGGCGTTGGTGACGGCATTGGCCGCCAAAATCTGCCCCTCGCGCTGGTAGTCCTGCAGCACCCCATAGCCGCCCACCACGATACGCGCCGGCCGTTGTTGCTCGATCATGCCGTAGGGCTTGGGGTAGGTCTCGCTCCACAACGGATAAAAGCGCACCAGCGCGAGGCTACACACCGCCACCACTGCCACCGACAGCCAGCGTGTTCTGTCTGTCCGCCCGGCCCATCGACCTGCCAGCAACGCGGCCAGCCAGACGAGGCCAGCGTAGAGCTCGAGGAAGTAGTTTGCATACGCCCCGACTTTGCCGATGCCGATGCCTACCAGCACGCCACCGACGGTGTAGGCCAGTGCCATGGTCAGACCGATCGCATCGTCATGCAACGCCGTCCGCCAACGACGGAGCAGCACAACGCATCCCCCAGTGGCAATGACCAGCAACGGCCAATGAATGGTCAGCAGTTCCTTCCAAAACCCCCGTGCCAACGCATACTCCCAGCCGTTGACATTCGATTGGACCAGGTGCAACCACAAATCGGCACCAGACAGCCACAATGCGACCACAATCCCCACCAGCGCTGCTGCGGCACTCCCCACCGCGCGGAGGGCAACCGCGCGTGGCTGGACTGCCAACCACACCAAAAGCGCAAACGGCGCAGCAATGAGGGTCGGTTTGGCCAATAGCGCCAGTGCGACCAACACCGTACCGGTCGTGATGCGGCCGCGTTGTGCACACAGCAGACCGACCAATCCCACTGCGACCCCGAGCATGTCGACGCGCATCACGCCACTCCACTCGCGCACAATGGGGATGGCGAACCAGCTCAATGCCGCCAAAACCGTGGCACCGATGACCAATCGGGGAGCGCTCCGCGGTAGTGCGAGGAGCATAATGGCAGCCCCCACCGCAAGCCCTGCCAGCATCGAGACGACGCGGCCGGCAGCCAGTTCGGGCACGACGAGCGCGACGATGCGGGTCGCCGTCAGATAGAGCGGCGGATAGTTGGCCACCACAAACGGTGCCGCCTGCAAATCGCCGTACAGCCCCGCCAACGACCCTCCGTGCATGAGGAACTGCAGTTGCCGCAACAACGGCCCCTCGCCGTAGTCGATGGGGTAGGCGTAGCCCACCCGGCGTACTACGGTCAATACCCACAAGGGCACCTGGACCAGGATGACCGCGGCGGCCAGACACAGACTCAGCAGATATATGGGCAGACGACGCAGCATGGCGGCTCTTTCGGGTAGATGTGTTGTTGTTGGTATTTTAGCCGAGCAACCAGGCACATGCAGCGAAAACCGGACCAGCACGTGCGCGTACTGGTCCGGGGCAGGGCAGATCCGGATTAGTGTTGTGAGAAATCCGTTCCGTCGTCGTCTTGGTTGCCATCATGCGCGTCGTGAATTGCAATCCCCAT
>CAIPUQ010000315.1 GCA_903868295.1 uncultured Roseiflexaceae bacterium | reverse complement strand
CCGTGAGCGCCAGAGCCGTGCGAGGGGGACGGCGGCAGCCAGGGCAACGAGGGGAAAAAGGGCGATGACATAACGCGTCGTGTCGATGTCGGCGAGCACTTGGGCGACCAGCAAGAGCGTCGAACTGATGACCATCAACCAGCCAAAGCTACGCAGCCGATCGGCGCGCATGCGGAGCAAACCGATGAGCATTAACGCCACAAAAACACCGTAGTAGTGACCAAACAGACCATACTCCCAGGCGAATTGCCACCAACGCAGCGAGAGCGTAGTAGCGCCGTCGGTGTTGCGCAACGACCCGATCTGGGCAATAATCGTGCCCGCGTATTGGCTCAGATAGACGAGGGTAACAATGCCGAGCACCGCCCACCAACGTATGGCGAGTGGTCGCAGCGACCGACGCAGAAATGCCAACGTATAGGTCAGATGGAGCGTCAAAAATGCCCCGAAGTGGCCCACCATGGTGGCGGCCATTGCGACGCGACTGAGTGCACCACGACCGGTCAGGCTGGTCACGATGGCAATAACGGCAAACCACTGGCCAATCGTCTGGGCCACGGTTGCCTGCCACTGGAGCAAATAGCCGGCAGGGAGCACGACGTACAACGCGCTCATCAGTGCGATGCGGCGCACTGACCAGGCATAGGTGTGGGCCAGCCATGCCAACAAGATGATGGTCGTGCTGTCTATCACCACTGCGCTGAGATGAATAATCGGCAACAGTGACCAGAGTGATTGGAGCGGCAATGCGATGAGTGCGAGCACATAATAGACGGTTGGTGGGTACGGGTAGGTCAACCCTTGACCGTCTGCGATCTGATAGAAATCGCTGCCGAGAACGGCTTCGTACTTGTGGGCGTGGAACCCAATGTCGGTGCCGAAATAGCCGGGCGACATAATCCCCGTCGCCTTGAGGAAAATGTTTGCGCATACCGCAATCAGGGCAATCCGGAGCCATGGGGCGTGAGAACGCCACTGCACTAATGTGAGAGCCCCGACCCAACCTGCCATGAATGCCAACAACCCAGGGAGCGAGACGCTGAGTGCATGGGGGAAACTGTATGTAACCCCGATGAGTGCCAGCCCTGCCGCGACGCTCGTCCGCGGCAGGTCTCGTAGGCTCAGTGCCATCACACACGCAAGAGTCGTTGCAAACAGCAGAATCAAGCCCAAGGTACGCAGGTCGAGTGGCAAACCAATCCGCTGGCTGTCGAGCGAGAGGAAGGCAATGCAGAGTCCGCGGAGCGTATCGTCGCTGATAGCGGTGGAATCACACGTAATGGCAAGGTCGTGGCTGGCAGGGGCCAAAAGTCGGATGATGCGCATCCCCGCGGTGCCCGGGATGGTGTAGGTGTGCGCTGCCAGCGCGAGTGTGACCGACCGCGGCGGTTGTTCGCTCCGCTGCATGGTCGAAAGCGTCAGAATGCGCATGCTCGTCGGTTCGGCAAGGAGGATCCGGGCACCCGGAGTCGCCCATTGGAAGGTCTGATCGACGGTCCCAATCGGGGCAGACTCGATGTCGCGGAGTGTCGTTGTATAGCGTTGTGCACCGCGAGTGCCGATGTCGATGTGCCATGCAGTGGGGGCCCAGAACATAGCAAAACAGACTGCGACTACTCCGAACAAGATGGATTGAACAAGGATACGACGTATCATAAAGCCCTTTTGTCTATGCGACATATTGTAGCAAATTCTTGTTCTTTCCGACCGTGTGAGTTAAGCGTGATGCATGAGATGTATTGTTATTTTTTACGAAAAAACATGCCATTGCGCATGGTATGGTGTAAAAAAAGTAATGGAGGCCGACATGGGTCTCGTTCAACCGACAGAGCGTTCACGAAAACAGCGCATCATTGCCATCATGTCTATTGTCAAGTCCCGCCTGCGTCGCCAACGCGTCACGCTTGGGGCGGGTACTGACGATGCCCGTTTCGACACCAATCCTGCGACCCAATCACTCGTCGATATGATACGCCTGCGTGGCTGCGCGATGCCGGGCAATCGGTTTTCGGACATCTTTCTGTCGCGACCGACGCGGATTGTCAATGCCAGTGTAGAAGAATTAGTGACGACCTACGAGGTCATTCTGGACCTCGGGCATCAATTTCTACTGGCGAACGAACTGATTGAATTGTGTGAGTTGACGCGTGTCCCGTTTGGCGCGGTGCAATTGTTTGCGCGGTATTACCCTGTCGAAGAATGGCGCACCGCGTTGCAACGCTATAATCTCACAATCCCGTCGCACGACGATGACGACATCATGGAGCGCGACGACATCATCAGCACCATAGCGCACACGATGGTGCGTGCCTACACTGATCGTGGCGCGACAGGTGTGCGCCATGTCATCATCAGCGGACCGTCGGGCATCGGCAAAACCGCAGTCGCCGTAGCGGTCGCCCGGCGCATCGAACCGACATATGCAAAGCGGATCCCGATTGTGGTGCTGAGTGCCGAGATTCGTTCGCTCGAGCACCTCTATCGGGCAATCGGCGTCACGATAGGGATGAAGTTGATCGGCACCGAGCCGTGGGCGTTGCGGATGCGCAATGCGACGGCACTGCGCAATGCAATTGTCATTCTGGACAACCTTGTCGGAGTATCTGGATTGTCGCCAGAGGCGATGCTCCTTGATCTGACTCATGCATTGCCGACGACTATGTTCATTGTGACCACTCAAATGGTCGGGTTAGCACAGGTGATTACACGGGCCTCGGAGGTCTCGTTGGAGCCGCTGACTGAGGTGCAGTGTCGACGATTGTTCTGGCGGATATATCGCAATGCACACGGCCAAGACATTAACCCTGATGAAGTGACTCGGTTGCTGGTGGACAGTTTTGGGTACCCGATGCACATCATTGCCTCGGCCAATGCGGCGGCGGATGGCGCGGTGTTTGATACCACCGCACGATACCAACAGGTTATTGGTGGTATCGCAGCCGAGGCACTGACCATTGTGCAGGTTTTGTCGTTGGTCTATCAGCCCGTGACAATCGAGTGTCTAGGGATGATGGTCGCCGGTGTCGTACATCAGAATCCCGAAGATTTGCGCCAAATCCTGCAACAGCTCGAGCGCCGTCAGATCGTGACACTACGGCGCAATGAAGGCTTTGTGATGCATGACGCGCTCCGTTCGGCAGTGCGCCAGTTGACGCCTGCGGATGCAATCAGCGCTCTGGTGTCGCGCATCGCAGCTGCCATCCATACCCCGGCGATGCTGCGTGAAGACAACACGACACACTATGCGAATCTGATTCACCCCCACGAAGTGTTGGCAGTGCTCGAGTTGGTCGCGGTCATGCAACAGTATGGATTGACCGAAGCCGTTGCTCGCCTCGCCGTGCATTGGCGGATGATTTGGATTCGGTATGGCGTATGT
>CAIPUQ010000314.1 GCA_903868295.1 uncultured Roseiflexaceae bacterium | reverse complement strand
TCGAGGTTGGCGTAGGTCACAAAGAAGGAATAGGTGTTCCACAGGGTGAGTGTGAACTGACGCAGCATGTCGCCGACCAGCTCGCGTGAGAAGCGGCGGGGGTTGTACGGCGGTGCCGAGGCGAACATATACCAGCGGACGGCGTCGGTACCGAACTCGTCGATGATCTCCCACGGGTTGACGATATTGCCGCGCGACTTGGACATTTTTTCGCCCTTGCCGTCGAGAATATGCCCGAGGCAGATGACGTTTTTGTAGGCGGGTCGGTCAAACAACAGGGTCGACACGGCATGCAGGGTGTAGAACCAGCCACGGGTCTGGTCGATGGCTTCGGAGATGTAGTCGGCCTGGCCGGCGTACTTCTCGAAGAGTTCTTTGTTTTCGAACGGATAGTGCCATTGTGCCACCGGCATGGCGCCCGAGTCGAACCAGCAGTCGGCCACATCGGGGATGCGGCGCATGGTGCCGTGGATGGGGTCTTGCCAGGTGACTTCGTCGACATACGGGCGATGCAGGTCGAGTTCGCTGAGCGAACGACCCACTTTGGCCTCGAGCTCGGCGACCGAGCCGATGCACTCGCTGTGCTTGCCGTCGTCTGAAACCCAGATGGGCAACGGGGTGCCCCAGTAGCGCTCGCGGCTGATGGCCCAGTCGATGTTGTTGGCCAGCCAATTGCCGAAGCGCCCGTTCTGGATGTGGTCGGGCACCCAATGGACTTCTTGGTTGGTGGCTACCAAGCGGTCTTTGAGGGCAGTGGTGCGGATGTACCAGCTGGGTTTTGCGTAGAACAACAACGGCGTTTTGCAGCGCCAACAGAAGGGATAGGTGTGCTTGACGCGGGCGCTTTTGAACAAATCACCGCGCTCTTTGAGGAACTTGGTGATGACCGGATCGGCTGCCTTGAAGAACATATTGGCGAAGCCCATGGACTCGAACTGAGGCATCGTGTTGCCGCTCAGATCGACCGAAAAGAGGGTCGGCAGGCCGTGTTTGCGGCCCACATCCAAGTCGCCATAGGCCGGGGCGATGTGCACGATGCCCGTCCCGTCGTCGAGCGAGACGAAGTCGTCGCCGATGACGCGGTAGCCGGTGCTCAGGTCGGGTTTGTCGCCGGGTCCGGGGACGCCGTCGAAGAGGCGCGTGTAGCGGGCGCCGGTCAATTGGGTACCGGTGTAGGTAGAAAGGACGGTGTGGTTTTCACCGAGCACGGTAGTGGCCAGGCTCGCTGCCAAGATGACGCGCTCGCGGGCACCGTCGGGGCCACATTCGGCCAAGACGTAGTCGGCATCGGGATTGACGGCCAGGGCGACGTTGGCAGGCAGGGTCCAGGGCGTGGTGGTCCAGGCGAGGAAGGCGGCGCCGGCCAGGGCTGCGTCGAGGGGATGGCCGCTCGGGTCGAGGCGGAAGCGCAACCAGACCGATGGGTCATCGACGTCGTCTTCGTAGCCCTGATTGACTTCGGCGTCGGACAAGGTGGTGCCACAGCGGGGGCAGTGCATGGTGACTTTGTAATCGCGGAAGAGCAGATCGCTGTCCCAGAACTGGCGCAGGATCCACCAGAGGGACTCGATATACGAGTTGTCGAAGGTGCTGTATGGCTTTTCCATATCGATCCAATAGGCGATACGGTCGGTCATGCGCTCCCATTCGCTGATGTAGGTCTGGACCGATGATTTGCATTCGGCGTTGAAGGCTGCGATGCCGAAGCGTTCGATGTCGGGTTTGCCGGCGAAACCAAGCTTCTTTTCGACCTCGATTTCGACCGGGAGGCCGTGGGTGTCCCAGCCGCCGCGGGCGCCGATGACGTGCTCG
>CAIPUQ010000313.1 GCA_903868295.1 uncultured Roseiflexaceae bacterium | reverse complement strand
CTGTGGCCATTCGACCAAACGTATCTCGGGAGCATTCACATCGGCAGGGCAGAGTCCAATCACGCCATCAGCACGATCGACCACGCAGTGGTTGACCCCTTGCCCGGGATTCAACATATCGCGTCCGCTCCCGCCACCGAGAATGTCATTGCCGACACCGCCGTTGAGTGTGTCGTTGCCGTCGTCACCGTGCAGACGGTCGTTACCGACTCCACCGTCGATGCGGTCAATCCCGCTACCGCCATAGATTACATCGTTGCCGCCCATGCCCACAATGGTGTCATTGCCGCCCAGGCCGCAGATCACATCGTTACCGGGAGTACCGCGCAACACGTCATTGCGATTCGTACCACGGATCGTGCATTTGAGGGGTTTGGCAGCGTCGGTCACTTCGACAGGAACCACCACCACCTGCGCCAAACACATCCCCAATAGCGCTACTACTCCCCATCGACGCATATGATGGCCTCCGCAGTCACAAACCGTATTTGTACCTTTGCAAACACTATACCGAAATCATATCCACCGAGAGATGAATAGATGCTAAACAAGATGTGGATCTTCGTTTAATTCTCCTCATCTTGATCAAATGTATAGCTACACGGGTTGATTGTGCTTCAACAACGCATGCGTACGCCGCCCAAGCACCACGAGATACCCCACCACCAAAATCACCGCAAAGGCAAACCACTGGAACGTGTACCCCAGATGTGAACCTTGCCCCATGTCGGTTGTTAACGCAGGATAGGGCAAGGTCGCAGGACGTTCCGAATCATCACTCGGCTGGATCTGGGCAAATCCTGCGACCAGTGATACACCCAAGACTGCGCCAATCGCACCGGTGTCGATGGTGAACCACTTGGTGCTGCTCGCCTCGGGGGTATTTTCGCGCGCATCTTGGTCGATACGCCAGACTGCGGCAATCGTCTGTGGGCCGGTGGGTACCGGGAACTCTGTTTGCCAGCGTTCGCCTACCCCTGCCTCATAGGGGATCCACCCCCGATTAACCAAGACTGCCTGCCCATCGTCGGTGCGCAACACACTCAAGATGTGGTAGCCCGTGCCCCCTTTGAATGCCCGGTTCCGCCAGAGCACTTGATTTGGCTCGTAACTCCCCGTGAGCATCAACGGGCGATACTCGCGTTCTGCAGCCGGCACTGCGAGGAGGTCTGCGAGATTCAACGGTTGACTCGCCAATGACGTATTGATGCGTTGGTTGATGCCACTCCGTTCGAGATGCCGGTCGTACTGCCAAAGCCCCAAACGCACGAGAACGACGGTGAGGATGAGAACGAGAACGGTCAGATACTTGGTGCGACCGGCCCACAAATCCGACATTCGCGGTAGTACGTGCATGCGTGTTCCTTTGCGATGAATCTTGGTCTGCGTTTGACAACGGTCGGACGGAACTGCTATACTTGACAACGTTGCCTCGATGCCGATATAGCTCAGCGGTTAGAGCGAACGACTCATAATCGTTAGGTCGGTGGTTCGATTCCACCTATCGGCACCAACCAAACCCGTTGCCTCTGGCAGCGGGTTTTTGTGTGCCTACTGCCGCTCGCGGAGCCGCATGATGGGTTGTTCGAGCTCGCGATGCCAGCATGCTGCCAGCCAAAACGACCCCACGAAAAAGACAAGCGTCACCACGATATCAATGCCGACATTGCTCCCCCCAAGACCCGCAAGCCCCACTACCGTCTGCCGTACCGGGTAGTGCAGCAAATAGAGCGGGTACGACAGCAGCGAAATCCAGCGAAACCCCTGTGCGATGCGCCCACCCGACGCATGCTGCACGCCTGCCAAGAATGGGAACAACCCCATAATACCGAGGCTCATGACGGGGATGATGCTGGCCCGCACCCACGGCGCTTGTTCCCACTGCGGCTGTACGATCTGCACGGCGGTGATATACGCAACGACCATCACACACGCGCCGCCGAGCCAGACCCATGCATAGCGTGCCACCAATGGCCACTTGCGCCACGCCCATACCAGTGCCATCCCACTGGCAATTGCATCGAGCCGCAACGGGACGAATTGCCGCAGTTCATCGTTCCACGACCAGTCAGTGGTCATCGAAAACCATGTCCGCACCACAAACGGGACGACGATGAGTATGCCGAGGGTGACTGCCAGTGCCCGTTGTGGCCGCAGCCAGTACGCAGCCATACTCAAGAGCAGTGCTGCAATCACATAAAACCATTCTTCGATCGAGAGACTCCACGCAACCAGGAAAAACGGCGGGTGAACCTGCCACATGTTTTGGATGAAGACAACATATGAGCCGAGATTCGCGATTGTTGCACCGTTCCAGCCAGCCAGCGCGACCATGGCCAGAACAAGCCAATACAACGGCAGGGTGCGTGCCCAGCGCCGATGCAAAAAGAGCCATAATGCCCGCGGGTGCCCCCAGCTCGGCAGTGCGGCAACCACCAAATCACCGATGAGCCAGCCACTCAGCACAAAAAACGCTTCGACCGCGAATTTCACCAACCAATGCACGAGCGTGACGACCCACGCATTGCCGTATTCCATCACGGTCGGCGTGTGTGCGAGCAACACAAACAGCACTACCAGCCCACGCAGATAATCCAACCCGACTGATCGCTGCTGGTCGATTGTCACGCCGCGACGGATCCCGCGGCCACACAACCACGCATCAATGGTGGGCACAATGCTATATGCAGCAGCGACCACTGCCCAAGTGCGGCCATGTGCAGGATCAGCCGTACGACCGAGCACCCAGACGACAGCGGCGATGAGTGTCGACACCAACAATACCGACCCCTGCGTCGCCAAAAACACCAGCACCAGTGCGGCAACTAGACGACGATGTGGACGTACCGCGCGCCACCAGAATCTGCGCAGGCGTAGGAGTGCAACACTGCCGATCAGCACACCGGCTTGCCAGAGCGGGTACCAGGCCGACGCACCGTGTTGGGTCAGCAACCATGCAGACACCCCAATCACCAGGATTGCCAGCACGCGGCGTACTGACGGTCCTACCCAAACGGCATATCTGACGGCCAGCAGCAACGTCCCGACAAATGCAACCACCATCAGGATGGCTGGGGCATCACCACGACGAAGGAGCACGATTGCGCCAACCATCAACGTAGCCGCCAAGACGCGCATGCGGATGTCACCAGACGCCCGTCGGGCCACCAAGGTAAGCACCCAGACGACGCCCAAACTGAGCGCCAGCGCAGGCACTGCCGGCCAATACCATCCACCTGGGGTGAGGGTGATATCGTCGACGGCAACACCCAACACCCGCCGTCCATCACTGGCGGGTTGCGGGACGGTCAATGCCACATCCAGCGTCCCCGTGACGCTATATGGAAGTGTGATAGGAACAGGATAGCGCGCAAAACCAGGGGCCACCGTAACCTCTGTGACGCGCTGATTGACCGTGACGCGCATGGTGGTGGGGATGCTGGCACTTGCCATGAATGTCAACGTTGCAGCGCCGCCACTGAACCCATTGAGCATGAGGTGTGCCTCTGGGTACGACCAGCGAAACGACGTCCCCGCGCCGTATTCGACCGGATAAAAGCCCGAGACAACGGCACTATCGAAGCGCCCAATATCAACCCGGGCTGGCAGCGGTGCAGCCCAGGCTACTGCGAGACAGAACAGGCTGACGACCCACACCCAATGTCGCCTCATCGACGGAACCTCGCGGTAATCTCGCTCAGCACCAACCCCTGCGTGGCCCCAAAATCCGGGAGCTGTACGTGCTGGGCATCGGGCAGCAGGCCGAGTGGTGATTTTTGGGCAACCTCGACATACCCCGAACCAGCCATGAGGGTGACTTCGGTACCGGTAGGGAGCGAGTCGTACGCGCTCCGCACCGCCATGATGGTCGGGATGCCCAATGTACGCAAAATCGTCGCAGGGTGCGACAACTCTGCACCGAGTTCGACGATGATGCCCGCACAATGCTGTGCAATCGCAATCCACTGTGCATCAAATGTCCGCAATACCAAGATGACATCGACACGATCAAAACCAGGCGGCAGGGTCGCTGCGTTGTACGTAGGGCGCCAGGTGACTCCGACGACCGAACCGTCATTGATGCTCCGCCCTTCGAGGACGACGCGTAACGGGGCACCGTCTTCGCGCCAACGCATCGGATCATCGAAGCGTTGCAACGCGCCCGGGACGTGCAAATGCGAGTAATAGGCACGCAGTGCGAGGCGTGCTTCGAGCATTTCGACGGGCATGCGCCAGCCATGCGAAATACGCACGAGTTCGGCAGGACTGACCATCCAGACGACTTCTTGTGAAGGCAAATCACCCGCAGCGACGATGCGGTCGGCGTATTGGAGAATCACTTTTCGCGTGCGTTCGAGGATTCTGAGGTAATCTGACCGGATGGCATCGCGCCGTGTCATTGCATAGCGAAGGACGACCCACACCGGCCACGCAGCAATGCCACGCAGGGTGTGTCGTGCAGTAGGGATTGCCGTGCTGTGTGCGATAAGGCGCCGCAAAATGGGTTCGTGGTGTTCACGGTAGCGCGGCGTCGCAATATCGTACTCGGCGGTCCCCCGGTGCCCATAGCGCGCCATCAGTTCTTCCCATTTGCCGACAAACACCGGATCGCTCGGCATACGCGCAGCCCGGATATCATCGAGGAATTCTGGCCGCGTCTCGACAAATTTTTGGATGGGGATGATGTCTGCCAAAATCGTCCGCTGGAATGATTTGTAGCGCACGCTCCACTCTGCATAGACGCGCCGCCGCCGCATCCACGACTCGAGTGGTCCAATGATCCGGGCGGTGACGAAATAGCCTTGCACCGAGATAATGGCTGCCTGTTGGAGCACCGTGATGAGGTCGTCGAGATCGCCGTGGTGTTTGCGGGTACGTTCGAGCAGTGCCGCCAAGGTCTGTCGCATCCGACGCGGGGCTGTCAGGGCCTCCCAGAGCAGAAAGACGAGCCGCCACCAACGACGCCGCAATCGTTCCGGGTGCGTCGGGATAGATACCAAAAGCGCGTCGTTCAAATCTGCCAAAAGTGTGCCTGGGACACCCCAGCGGCGCGAAATGTCGGCCAGCAACGCATAATTGACGCGTACCCGGCCGGCAAACACCTCGATGAAGCTACGTTCGTGACTCAACCGTTTATCAGAGCGCGTAAACAGCCCAAACACATCGCGACTAATGCTGGCGTAGAGTGCTGCGCTGAAGTACGACGGTAATTCGGGCATGTGATCACGAATATCCGCAGACCCAAAGCGCTCGTTCCGTCGCACCGGCGCTACCACATGGCGCAATTCGATGAGCCAACACTCGTGTCCATCGTCCGCCCATTCGACGACCCAGCGGCTGTCTCCAAAGACAATTCGAATTTTTTGGAGGAGCAGTTGGAGGCGCTGGGTGAACGGCAAGGGTGCATTGACGGATTCGCCGGGTGAGAGTCGCGGCAACAACAGATGCAAGGTGTCGGATTGGCCACTGGCGAGTTGTTCGGCGGTACCGGGGTGATAGTTGACAAAATCGTCTTCGAAATCGCTATCGATAACCGCTATCCCCGCATGCTGTGCATCGACCATGGTCATCAACAATACATCGCGACGGTGTACCTGCGGGAAGCGCCGCGCAGACGCCCACACCGCACACACGGCGGTCGCAAGGACCGTTGGATCGCGGCGATCGATACGCAGTCGAGTCGCGCCAGGGGCATGCATCTGCAGCGGTGCCCCTGCTTGTGTATGAAACAACGTCCGCACGGCGATTTTCGAGCCGAGGTGCGTCAACGCATGGAACAGTTGGAAGGTGTCGATAAACGCATGCATATCACGCGGCACGAGTGCCGTGTTGTGCGTGGCCATCATGTCGTGTGCTTCGGCGTACTGGACGGCAGCGTCGAACAAGACAGTACTCGGCGGCACCGCGATACCGCGCCGTGCTGCCAAATCGAGGAGCACTCCTTTGGCACACACACCGTGTTTTTGTAATTTGCCCGTGCCGATGGTATACAAAAATGGCGTTTGCGCCATGACTTTCCCACTCACTAGCTGCGCCACGTCCATCGCGGTGTATGATACGCGGTACTACACCCTATCGTTCATACGAGTGTACATGATTCTGGAGCACAATGGAACAACACCAGCAGGGTAAGGCACAACGGTATGTCGGTTTTGTGGCACTCTATGGGTTCTGGAGCGTCGCTGTACTCAGTCGGGCAGTGAGCCAATATCTCACGCATCCGGCGGCGGGCGTACCGACACACCTATCGCTTTTGGCAGGGCTGATCTATGTTGCCATCACTATGTGGGCCTGGCATGGGCAGCTGCGACCGATCCGCATCGGGCTCTGGATCGAGGTGATTGGCGTGCTCGTCGTCAGCATTGCCGAACGATATGTGCCGTTGCCCTATGCAAGTGCGTGGTCGAACTTCGGAGCAGGCTACCTCTGGCTGCCGATTATACTGCCCGTCGCAGGCTTGATACTGGCATATCGGAACGCACGCACGGGCATACACCACGGGGTATAATGAAACCACATTCATGCTCGGCATGCATACGCGTGTATGAGCACCACATTAATGCAGGAGCGACGCATGTCGGACAGCAAACGCGATCGTTTTGATCCGTCGATTGAACCCAAATGGCGTGAATTTTGGGCCCGCGAAGGCACTTTTACTGCTGGCCGTCGCCCCAATGCACCCAATCGCTATATTCTCGAAATGTTTCCCTACCCGAGTGGTGATTTGCATATTGGCCACCTCAAAAACTATGTCATCGGCGATGTCCTGACGCGCTTTTATGTGTCTCGTGGGTACGACGTGCTCCACCCATTCGGATGGGATGCGTTTGGATTACCGGCCGAGAATGCAGCAATCAAAAAGGGTATCAAACCAGCCGATTGGACCTACAACAACATCCAAGAATCCAAAGGCTCACTCACAATTGCCGGCATCATGTATGACTGGTCGCGCGAGCTCGCTACCTGTGCGCCCGACTACTACCGCTGGACGCAGTGGTTGTTCCAACTCCTCTACAAACGTGGTCTGGCGTACCGCTCCAAATCGCTGGTGAACTGGGACCCCATCGACCAGACCGTGCTGGCCAATGAGCAGGTCGACGCCGAGGGGCGCAGTTGGCGCAGTGGTGCCAAGGTCGAAAAGCGCGAGCTCGAGCAGTGGTTTTTCAAAATCACCGACTACGCCGAACGCTTGCTCCAAGATATCGACAAACTGACCGAATGGCCCGAGCAGGTCAAAACCATGCAACGCAACTGGATCGGCAAAAGCGAAGGTGCCGAAGTCGTCTTTGGCTCAAAAGCCGGCGACCTCGTCGTCTTTACGACCCGCCCTGACACCCTCTGGGGTGCTACGTTCATGGTCTTGGCACCCGAGCATCCATTGGTCGGCCAATTGACCAGCCCCGACAAACAGGTCGAAGTGAACGCCTACATCAACAAGGCCAAACTAACCAAAGAAATAGACCGGGCCAGTACCTCACGCGAAAAGACCGGAGTGTTCTTGGGGGCCTACGCAACCAATCCGGTCAACGGCGCGCAGGTACCGATCTGGAT
>CAIPUQ010000312.1 GCA_903868295.1 uncultured Roseiflexaceae bacterium | reverse complement strand
GATCCCCACGAGCGCCCCGACCACCGGTTGGAACAGCAGTGCAACGGCAGCGACCGTAGCGCCGACGATGCGCACACCATTGAACCAGAGGAAGTAGCACACGACTGATGTCACTACCGCCATGTACACCGATGCCCCCCATGCAGACGCCGATAGCTGCGCGAGTTCACCCGTATAGCCGTAGTAGGCGAGCACCGGGATCCATACGACCAGACTGGCAGTGTTGACCCATGCGAGCATGCTAATGGAATTATTGCGTTCCAAATATGCCGCTCCTCTGACGGTGTAGTACGATTCGCACGCGAGGCAACCGAGCACGAGGATGTTCCCGAGCAAGCGGTTCGGTGCTGTCTCGGTGTTTTGCCCTGCAGCCCCCGTGATAAGGATGACCACGCCGGCAGTACCCACGAGCAACCCAATCAAGCGATTGCGCGTGATGCGTTCACGCAACAGAAAATAGGCAAAAATCGCGGTGAAAATGACCTCACCAACGATCATCAGAGAACTGTCTGATGAGAGCGTCAAACGAATTCCCGTGTACGCCAAAATGAAGCTCGCCACAATCCCAATCATGCTGAGACGCACCAGCGGCCAACGATCTTGTGTATGGATGGCGGGTCTACGTGTCGACAACTGGATGAGAATCAAAATCGGTGCGGCAATGCAGAGCCGGAGGGCTGCTAGCAGGAATGGTGGTGCCTCGTTGAGGGCTGTTTTTGCTACGGCATGCGAACTCCCCCAGAGGATGCAGGCAACAATCATACCGAGCATGGCAAGCGTGTTTCGGTTCATGGCGTGAGATAACTTTCTAACATAACGTCAGTGGACGCATACCAATCCATATCAAGGCTCGTGCTTCATCGATACCGCACACACAAGAGGCGCTATATTGCGCTACCCGCAGCGCTACTGAGCGAGTAATCGTGCAATTGCCGAGCGCGATCCAAGCGGGTTGGTTGTCGTGGCTATTGCAGTCCGTCGTACGCAAGGTTGCTTGCGCTTCGCCCGCCCATGCTGGACACGCTAGTCAGCGGCACCTCCAGGCACCATCCCGCGCATGTATGCGTCTGCCCAGAGGAACGCCGTCAGGGTCAGCCCATCACGTATTTCGTTGCGGCCAATCAGGTGCCATATCTCTGCCGGAGTGAACCAGCGAATCGACATGATTTCGTTCGTGTCGCTGATTGGAGCGATGACGTCGACGTCATGTCCGATGTACACATAAAATGTTTGGTTGCTACTCCCATTGGCCGGGTGATACTGCCCGAGTTTGGTGTAGTGTTGAGCAACAGCCCCGCATTCTTCGTGTAGTTCACGGGCGGCGGCGACAGCATCGGATTCGCCCGAGTCGACGCGTCCGGCCGGGACTTCCCAGTGCGTCCGGTCGACGATGAAGCGATAGTGCTCCACCAGCAGAATGGCGCCGTCGGCCCGGATGGGAACCACCCCAACCGCTGGCCGGGGATAGTCGACCACATGGTGTTGCGGGATGACGGTCCCATCCGGCAGTTGTACATCATCTTGGTGGAGGCTGACCCACTCACTCTGGTGGATGGTCCGACGCCCCAATACACGCCACGGTCGATCGGTCATTTGCCTCTCCGTTTGCCCTGCGTACCTCGATACTGTTGTCGAGGGTTCGCCCCGGGAAGTAGCCCCCATTGGGGGTATGCTCTTGCGCTACGAAATAGGTTCACAGACACGTTGCTCATGCACTTTCGTCCGACGGAACGGACGATTCGTGTTGCATCCGTTCCAGGTTACAGGGCAAGGGTATGGAGCGCTTGACGAATGTCCTGGATCAAGTCGTCGATGTGTTCGATACCTACCGAGATACGGAGCAAATTGGGGGGTGTGCTGCTCGTCGGTCCTTCGATCGAGAAGCGATGCTCGATGAGGCTCTCGATGCCACCCAGGCTCGTTGCCCGTGTAAACAGCTGCACCTGTGCTGCGACTTTGAGCGCCTCG
>CAIPUQ010000311.1 GCA_903868295.1 uncultured Roseiflexaceae bacterium | reverse complement strand
CCGACATTTCGACCGTTGCGTTGCTCGGCACACGCTACACCATGGAACAAGACTTCTACAAAGGCCGGCTCGAGGCACAATACGGCCTGACGGTGCTCGTCCCCGAGGCCGCCGAACGGGCCGAAGTCAATCGCATCATATACGACGAACTCTGCATGGGGATTATCGATCCCCGCTCGCGGGCAACCTACCAGGCAAGCATGGCCACTCTGGTTGCTCGCGGTGCCCAAGCAGTTATATTGGGGTGCACCGAGATTACGCTCTTGGTGTCGCAGGCGGATGTGACCGTCCCGGTGTTCGACACTACCCGCATCCATGCCGAAGCAGCCGTTGCCTACGCCCTCGCAGCGCCCACAACAACACAAACCAACTGATATTTGCCACATGAACGGAGATCGACCGATGAAGCGACGTGCATTCTTGAGTAGTACTGCCGCCCTTGTCCTCTTGGCGGCGTGTGCGTTACCGATGGGTGAGTTCCCGACCGACACGCTCCTATACCCCGGTGCAACACCGGTCGACATCAATGCTGCTGCATTAGCTGCCGAACTCCAAGGGGGAGTAGACCAGTACTTGACCGGACTCCCCAAACCATCCCGCACGCAACTTTACCGCATCCCCGATGACAGCACCTACGTGGCAGTCAAAACCTTCTACAGTGATGGGTTGACGCCGCTCGGCTGGGCACCGTTCACGAACGTCTCGGTCGAAGGCGACACGCTCAGCTACACCGCTTGGCGCAAAGGGGTGAACATCATCGTGATTGGTGTGGTCGAAAATGTCGCCAACGACGGCGCTTATCTGCTCGTTGTGGGCCTGCCCTAGTCGTCCCAGAACCGACGGCGCTGCGTACGCACCTGCTGGACTGTCTGCCACTGCAGCACCGCGTCGAGTTCACGCTGGAGCACGCTGACCCGCTGGGTCTGATAGACGCCCCGATTACCCACAAATGTCACTGCCACTATCACGGCAATCGCAACGGGCAGCACCAAGCCTGCACCAAATAGTTCGACCCCAAGCAACACACACGTCAATGGCGTGTGTGTTGCAGCTGCAAAGACTGCCACAAACCCGAGTGCTGCCATGACCTCTATCGGCACCCCACAGATGCTGCCCAGCGTCGCCCCTGCCGTCGCACCAATGACAAACAACGGCGTTACTTCACCGCCTTTGAACCCGACGCCGAGTGTGATTGCAGTGAAGAGCATTTTGTATGCAAACGCCCACAGTGGGACGCCTTCTGCACTGAATGCCGCCGTCAGCAATGGCAACCCTAACCCGTTGTACGCCGTCGTCCCACTCAGGTAGGTCAATACAACGATTACTACCCCACCCGCGGCGGTACGCCAACGCGCATCTGCAAAAAAGCGCTGCGCCACGACACCTACCGCATGGTGCAGTTCCACGTACACCACCACCACCACAGCAAACACGAATCCCGCAACCACACTCCATCCCATCAGACTGGGACTCAGCACTGGCGCAAGAACCGGATACGCAGCATGCCCAACCCCGAGCAATCGCACGGTAGCATCGCCGACGATTGCCGCGAGTAGGCACGGGAGGGCCGCCTTCATGCGCACCGTACCGCTGACCAGCACTTCCATCCCAAACACCATTCCTGCGAGTGGTGTACCAAAAACACTCGCAAACCCAGCACTGATTGCGGCCATCATCAAAAGTCGTGTGTCGTCTGTGTCGATGCGCAACCAACGGCTGAGTGTACCGGCAATGCTCCCTGCCATCTGGACTGCCGTTCCTTCGCGCCCTGCAGACCCACCACACAGATGTGTCAGCAGCGTGCTGCCCAGGATCAGGGGCAACATGCGTAGAGGGACACGGTGGGTAATTGGGTCATGAACCGCATCGATGATGAGTGCAGTGCCCGGCGCTGCTGACGCACCCCAGCCACGATAGACCGCTGCCATCAGAAAACCCGCCAACGGCAAACCCCAGATAAGCAACGGGTTCTCGTCCCACAGTTGCGTGGTCCGTGCCAGCGCCGTCAAAAAAAACGCAGAGACGAGCCCTGTCACCAGTGCGATAACGACGACCAACAACATCCGGCGTAGGCCAACCAATATGCGCGACATTGTCACTCCTCACCCCAAAAAAAGGGTACAAAAATCGGAGCAGGGAAATCCCTGCCCCGAAATCATGTGACCGTCTGAACTTATTTGGTCTCGCGGTAGAGGACGTGTTTGCGCAGCGTGGGGTCGTAACGGCGCAGTTCGAGTCGATTTGTGTCGTTCTTGCGGTTCTTCATCGTCGTGTAGGTATGTGCGCTCTCGGTGCTCCGGAGCTTGATGATGATGCGATTGCCCTTCTTACTGGCCATGGTGTCCCCCGCTAAAATCTAATTACTAACTGGTATTGTACCAAGAATCGACCGCAATGGCAAACGCATGCAGAACACTGCAAATAGGCGTGTATGGTATACTTTGACACATAACCATCCATTCCATGAGGTCACAATGACCCAATCGACTGTGATTCCGTTCTACGGGAGCGATGTTCCCAACGATGCCGTCATAAACACCTGCGTTCACTGTGGGCTCTGCCTTTCTGCGTGCCCAACCTACCGCGAAACAGGGCTCGAACAGTTCTCACCGCGTGGGCGGATTTATCTGATGAAGGCAGTCGCCGACGGACGCATCGGCATGGAGTCGGACGTCTTCCAAGAGCAGATGAGCGCATGCCTCAACTGTCGCGCATGCGAAGCAGTTTGTCCGAGTGGCGTGCAATACGGCCAGATCCTCGAGTCTGCCCGCACCCAGATTCATCACGCCAAACAAGACGGTACATTGCCGGCCTACTCAGCAAGTACAACTGCGGTGCGCTCATTGGTGTTTGGCCAGCTCTTCCGCAAAATGTCCGTTTTTCGCCTATTCTCACGGCTGATCTGGCTCTATCAAAAGACAGGGCTCCAGTGGCTGGCCCGCCGGAGCGGGATTATCAAACTCTTCGGGCTCACCGAGCAAGAAGCAATTCTCCCTCCCATCAACGACACGTTTATGGTGCCCCGTGATCAGGTCTATCCCGCGCTCGGCACCGAACGGGCACGTGTTGCACTGCTGAGCGGTTGCATTATGTCGACTGCTTTCAGCCATGTCCATGCCGCGACCATCCGTGTGCTCCAGCGTAACGGTGTGACGGTCGTGGTGCCACGTGACCAGGGGTGTTGTGGCGCGTTGCATGCACACGGCGGCGAGCTTGACTCGGCCCGGAGCTTGGCGCAACATAATATTGTTGCGTTCGGGTCAGCGTACGATGCCGTCATTGTGAATGCAGCGGGGTGTGGGTCAACCCTCAAAGAATACGGCCACTTGTTGCACGACGATGCCGCCTGGGCAGACCGCGCGGCTGCATTTAGCGCCAAGGTACGCGATATCAGCGAGTACATCGCGGGGCTCGATGTCAATACCGCAGACCTCAAACCACTGCCCATGACCGTCACCTACCAAGAGCCGTGCCACCTCGCACATGCCCAGCGCATAACGGCCCAACCACGTGCCCTCCTCAAGAAAATCCCCGGGCTCACCCTTATCGAGATGGCCGAATCTTCGCTCTGCTGTGGCTCAGCAGGCATTTATAATGTGACCCAACCAGAGTTGGCTGGGCAATTGGGCAATCGCAAAATCGCCAACACGGTGCGCACAAATGCGCAGGTGGTGGTAACCGCAAACCCAGGGTGCCATTTGCAACTTGCAGGTGGTCTCAAAGCAACGGGATCGGCGATGCGTGTCCTCCACATAGCCGAAGTACTCGATATGTCCTACCGCGGGGCCAATGCATGAGTGATGTCCGCTATCGGGTGCTGATGATTGCCCCGACAAGCTTTTTTTCTGACTACGGGTGTCATATCCGGATAGCCCAAGAAGCCCACGAACTCAACCGTCGTGGGCACACGGTGTTGATTGCCACCTATCACAACGGGGATGAAGTCGATAACCTCGACGTGGTGCGATCATGGGATGTCCCATGGATCAAGCGCACCTTGGTCGGGTCATCGCGACACAAGCTGTATCTCGACGTCGCACTGACGTGGCGTGTCTTGCGCGCAGCCTGGGAGTTCAAACCCGATATCATCCATGCCCATCTGCACGAAGGTGGGCTCATTGGAGCATTCCTCAAACGCATCATCGGCAAACCGCTGATATTCGATTACCAGGGCAGCATGACTGCCGAAATGATTGATCATCATTTTTTGTCGGGCTACGATGCCCCACTCTACCAACCACTCTACGCATTAGAAACGTGGATAAATCGGCAAGCGGACATGGTCCTCACCTCGAGCGAAAACGCGCGCACCATGTTGATCGAAGAATTCGCACATCCCGCGGCAAATGTGACGACCATTGCAGACGGTATCGATACGAGTTATTTTGCGCCACAACAACCAGACGAAACAATCCGAGCGTTGTTGGGGATCCCTGCCGAACGACGCATTGTGGTCTACTTGGGCCTGCTTGCACCCTACCAGGGAACCAACATGCTGATCGAATGCATCCCACAGGTCATCGCTGCAGTTCCCGATGTACACTTCCTCATCATGGGGTATCCAGACCCCGAAAGCTATCGACAGTATGCCGAAAGTCTGGGCGTTGGTGCGTATGTCACGCTGCCCGGTCGGATTCGCTATCTCGATTCACAGTTGTATTTGGGGCTGGGTGTTCTCGCCGTTGCCCCAAAAATGAGTCGCAGTGAAGGCAGTGGCAAAATTCCGCAGTACATGGCACTCGGATTACCGGTGATTACCTTCGATAGTGCGGTGAGCCGTCAATATCTTGGTGATTCCGGCATTTACGCTCGCTATGCAGACCGCGAAGATCTCGCACAGCGCATCATCGATACTCTCAATGATGAAGGCCTGCGCACCACAGTCGGCGCGACCAATCGTCTGCTCGCACAGCAACACCACAGCATCGCGCACATTGGTCCGGCCCTCGAAGACGTCTATGCAACGGTCAGCCCGTCAGCGCCGGTCCTGGGTTAGTCGTCACGGTCCGCGGTAGCACGTTGCACCATCACCATCACCAGTACACAACACACCACAAACACCAAACTCAACGCGGCTGCTTGTGCATAATTTGTTGCGCCAGGGCGATTGAGTAATCGAGCAATGATGACCGGTGCTGTCGCAGAATCAGGGCGTGACAAGACAAATGCCGCTGCGTAATCACCCAACGACAACGCATACGCAAGCGACGCTGCTGCTCCAAGGGTCCGTCGCAACAGCGGTACTTCTATCTGCCATATCCGTCGCAACGGCGTCGCACCGAGGGTTTGTGCCGCGGCAGCATACTGCTCTGGCAAGCGGTCGCGACCCACGAGCAACTGCCGCGTCGCGAGTGGTAAAACCACCACACAATGTACCGCAATCAGTAGCCACGGTGATGTCAGCCACCCTAACGTGCCAAACCAGAGCAGATATCCCAGGCCGAGGGTAATCGTACTCACCCCCAATGGCAACGCCACAGCGCTCCGTAAACGAGTCCCCGGGGTCGTCGCAATCCATGCAATCACCATCGAAATCCCGGTCACACACGTCGCCACCCACAATGATCTAACCAAGCTCATCAACGGCGAAATGCTCATGCCGCTACCACGTATT
Source organism: uncultured Roseiflexaceae bacterium (assembly GCA_903868295.1). Lineage (GTDB taxonomy): Bacteria > Chloroflexota > Chloroflexia > Chloroflexales > Roseiflexaceae > UBA965. Next base: position 17,057 of record CAIPUQ010000311.1, on the reverse strand, counting down.
GGGCTTTGCATGGCACGCAGCGCCGCTCCTGGATCAGTACCCACAAACGCACGCACCGCCAAGGCCCCATACGGCAGCACAAATACCACCAACGTCACACACATCACACCAATTGCAAGCCATCGTACCCACCCTGTGCGTGCAGGGGAGCGATACATGGGCGCAGGACGCGGCTGGTGCAGCCCGAAACCGTCGACCGCACGCAACACCACGACACTCAGCGCCAATTGCACCAGAGCGAGCACCATGGTGCGGTCTATCCGCAGGTACTGCGACGTCTGCCGCCATATTTCGACTTCGAGCGACACGATGCGCCCACCGCCCAGCAACACGATGACACCGAAACTGCCGATGCAATACAAGAGCACCAACAATGTTCCGTTCAGCAGACTGGGGGTCAGCAATGGAATAGTAATCGATGTATGTTGACGCCAGATTGGCGCTCCCAATGTCGCTGCAACAGCCCCGTAGGTGCCACGGATTGCGGCCCACGCAGGCGTCACCACCCGGACAATCAGTCCGATGTTGTACCACGCTTGCACCAGTACAACAAAGACGAAGCCCTGCGCCACCTCAATCCCAAACAATGCTCCACACCACGTTTGTGGCCCACACACCGACTGCAGCAGGACAGCTGCCACCGGTGTCGGAATGATGAATGGAACCGAAACCCACAACAACACCCAGTGCGTTGCACGCCCAGGCACGACCGTGAGCGCCCATGCAATGGGGATCGCAACACAGACTGCCGCCACGGTCGACCACACGGCCTGCGACAACGTGGCAGCCAGAATCGACGGGACGTCCGCGACGGACGTCCACGCCAACGCTTGCAATCCGCGACTCGCAATAAACAGCAACGGTATGATGAAAAAGACCGCAATGCCGGACCAGACCAGCAACCGCGCAACCGTCACGCCTCTCATCACGCAGGGGTCCGCTTCGCAAGGGAACTCCAGATTGGCCCATGCGGGAAGGCGTATTGCAATCGTGACGCCTCGTGCATCTCGATGCTATAGCCGGGCAAATTAGGTAAGCGATACCGGCCGTTCTCTACAACACACGGGTCTACAAAGTGCTCGTGCAAGTGATCGACATACTCGATTACCCGACGTTCGGTGCTCCCCGTGACGGCAATGTAATCAAAAAACGACAGATGCTGGACATATTCACAGAGACCTACTCCCCCAGCATGTGGGCAAACCGGAATACCGAATTTGGCCGCCATTAGGATGATAGCCAGCACCTCATTCACCCCTCCCACGCGACATGCATCGATTTGACAAAACGAAATCGCCTCTGCTTGCAGTAATTGCTTAAAGACGATGCGATTTTGTACATGCTCCCCGGTCGCGACGCCAATGGGGGCAACCCCACGCGCAATCGCTGCATGCCCCAAGACATCGTCTGGGCTCGTCGGCTCTTCGATCCACAACGGCTGGTAGGGAGCAAGTGACTTCATCCAATCGATTGCCTCATCGACATCCCATACCTGATTTGCATCCACCATCAAGTATTTGTCAGGGCCAATGACGGAACGAATTAACGCAGCACGCCGTGTATCGGCTTCGCGGCTTACGCCGACCTTCATTTTGATATGCGTAAAACCGTCTGCAATTGCAGCCTCACACAGCGCACGGACTTTCTCGTCGCTATACCCTAACCACCCCGCAGAGGTGGTGTACGCAGGGTATCCATTTGCGCGCATCTGTTCGATACGTGCGTGCTTGTGCGGTGCTTGGGCCTCGAGCAGTGCCAATGCCTCGGCCGGGGTCAAGGCGTCACTGATATAGCGAAACGGGATGCAGCGTACCAGCTCTTGTGGCGTCATATCAACGAGTACCTGCCATAGCGGTTTTTTGACCGATTTGGCATAAAGGTCCCACACTGCGTTGACGACCGCTGCGACTGCGAGATGCACCACCCCTTTTTCGGGACCGACCCAACGTAATTGACTGTCGGCCACCATGTCATACCAAAATGCGCCAAAATCCGCACTGATACTGTCGAGTGTACGCCCGACCAAGCGATTGCCGAGGGTTTGTGCTGCCGTCACGCAGAGTTCATTCCCGCGGCCAATCGTAAAGGTTAAGCCATGCCCACTGAGGTGCGCATCAGTGTGTATGGTGACATAGGTTGCCGAGTAATCAGGATCGGGATTCATTGCATCAGAGCCATCGAGGTGCAGAGACGTGGGGAAGCGAATGTCGTGAACACGAACGGACACAATGGTCAATGCTTGATTCATCTACGTAGTCCTTCTTGGTACGGTACTAGATTCCATCACGGCGGACACGATGTTGATGCGCATGTTGTGCCACCACCACGTCACCTTCGTAGGCGGTGATGCGATTATCGAGAAAAAACCATTGGCGATCACAGCGAAGTTCAGACCATGTCACGATGCGCGTTTGCCAATCACCACGACCAATCGTGATGTCATGCTCACAGATACTCCGAGCGGACAACGGGTCGTTGATGGTACACATATAGCGATCAGCAGACCGATGCCCATAGGTCAATCCATCGGCGCGGCTGAACATGCCGTGGTCGTTTTCGTCATGCAGTTCCCACCGCTGGTCTACCTGATCGTAGTGCTCATAGCGCTGCCGTGCGTCGGGCCGGACAACGGTGCAGTCATGGACTGGGGTCCCCGCAGGTTGAGAAAATTGGCCGGCCGCTTCATCTGCCGGTTGTTGCATCCTGATCGGCAAGCCAAACACACAATTGGCGGTATCAAGAGTCAATGTCACCGGTTCTGGGCTGGGCCATGCATGCGGCCAGTACGACGGTGCAATGGCGAGCCTCCAGCGGTGCCCAACGGCCAGCGTATGCCCTGCTGCAGATAGGGTCACGACCACATCCATGAATGCTCCGGGTACGACAGGCGTTACCACGTCATGCCCGTTGCGATGTGTCAGATTCAACAACCCACGGCTGACAAGCAACGACGTACCGTCTGGTGCCACATCGCACAATCGTACGACCATCATCGCGGTCGTCTGGTCCGCAGCAATGCGCAGGGTGACATGTGGGAAGCCCAGCACATCGACTGGCTCAGTACACGGCGGTCCGTCAAACGTCAGCGCACGGCCATCTTCACCACGCTGATCTGGTGGATAATCGCCGGGAGTCGCATACGAGCACCACATCCCCGCATCAGCTCCATGCCGCAAATCTGTCCCAATCAGCGGGTACTGCGGTGCTTGCACCGTTGCAGTCAACCCTGCCGCTCCGAGGTACCATTGCTCGGTGTGACATGCTCCTGACGGCCATGCTGCATCTGCGACCCAACGGCCGGGTCGCTCCGGATACCAACTTGCCGGCTGCACCGACTCTTGCAGGTACGTGGTCAGCATCGGTTCGTCCATGATGCCGGTGTCCTCTGCCGACAGCCAGTGCTTCCACCACCGGATTGCCTCATCTTGGAACCCGATTGCGGGCCCTGGCGATCCTGCTTCGGGGTATGTGTGTGCCCATGGGCCGACCAAACCCTTGCGTGGCACCGTCAACCCTGCCAACAAGCGAAACACTGCATTCGTGTAGCCATCTGCCCAGCCACCGACCGCATAGACGGGGCACGCGATTTGAGAAAAATCTTGGCATACCGAGCCCTGTTGCCAATAGGCATCGCGACGTTGGTGTGCTAGCCAAGTTTCACTATAGCGTGGCGTTTCTTCGATTCGACTGAGCCACATTTCGCGCCAGTGCGCGCCAACCACTGCAGGGTCTGGTGGCCGGCTATTGTAGGCCAGCATCACCGAAGCCCAAGGCAACATATCAACTGCGAGCAAACATCCGCCCATGTAATGCACGTCATCTGCATACCGGTCATCGGTCGAACAAACCGTGATGATTGCCTTGAGTGCCGGCGGGCGCAGGGCAGCTACTTGCAATGCATTAAACCCACCCCACGAAATCCCAAACATCCCGACATTGCCTGTGCACCATGACTGCGCCGCAATCCAGGCAATAACAGCACAAGCATCTGCCTGTTCGGTCGGCAGATATTCATCATGGAGGATCCCGTCCGAATCACCACTGCCCCGCATATCAACACGTACCGCTGCAATCCCGTGGGCAGCCAGGTACGGGTGGCGGACGGCGTCGCGACGGTACGTTCCGTCACTGCGCCGATACGGTAGGTACTCGAGCACAGCAGGTACAGGCACTTCTTCAACATTGGCAGGCAGGATGATACGTGCTGCCAACCGTGTCCCGTCTGCGAGGGGGATCCATACCGGATCGTAGACGGTCAAACCATCACGCAGCTCTGGATGTTCATACATGGGCTGCTCGAATCTCTGCTGCAGCACGTTGGCCACTCACCAGCGCACCATGGACACTCGCAGGGTGTCCGTCGAGCGCAGTGGCCTCGCCCGCGAAATGGATTCGTCCTTCGGCGCAGGCAAATGCAGCCCGCGCAGATAGTGCACCCACGGGTACCGAACTGTACCCACCCATGGTCCAGGGATCTGCCGACCAATCCACCAGCTCCCACGAGACAAGGGTCTCGTCAACGACTGCACCAAACACCGCACGCAACGAGGCCCGACAGTACGCTTCAGGGGCAGGATTTGCCCGTAGTGCATCGGCCCGTGGCCCCGTAAAAAATCCAACCAATAACGGCCGTTCGGGGTCGATTGTCCACCACACCGGCGCAGGGTCGTTGAGGGTGATAAACGTCGTCTGCGGACCCCAAAACGGCTGACGAAAGCGCATCAATACCTTGCAGGCACTGTTCATCTCGAGGGCGTGAATCGCCGCATGTTTGGCAGCACTTAGGTCAGGTACAAACGACAGAAGCCCGCGTTGGAGCAACGCCAACGGTATCGTCACAACGACCCGCCGTGCATGGAACACGCTCCCGTTCTGGCATTCAACCGTCACATTTTCTGGATTGTGTACCACGCGCGTTACTGCATGCTGTCGGTGTATGTCGAGTCCTGTGGCAAACCATTCAACGATACGCGCATAGCCGTTGCGGATGTGGTAATCATCACCACCTTCAACCTGTTGTGCAGCGAATTCCGATTGCATCGCGTGGACGCTCCCACGCGCAGGGGTGGTCGCACTGGCGTGTGCGTAGCGAATATCCGCAATGTGACGGGCAATACCCGCATACGCTGACGCATCGAGCCAATCGGCAAAAGAAATATCTGGTCCTTGATAAGCCATGATTTGGGTTTCAATGGTTTCGAGGCGCGCAATGTCCGTGACTTTTTCGAGCACACGAGCGTCATGCAGAGCACCGTTGTGCCAAATCCGTCGTCCGTCCCAGAGCGGAGATTTTTCGGCGTGTAAGCCCAGCTGCTGCACGTACTGCCAGATTGCTACCCGATCGCCATGGATGAACTCAGCACCGCGTTCGATGGGACCATCGCTGGGGCTGTCGTCGGTCCAGATGCGGCCTCCAATGCGATCGCGGGCCTCGAGCACACGTACCCGATACCCTGCCTGTACAAGTGCGTGCGCAGCCGCCAAACCCGCAATGCCTGCGCCAATGACAACGACGTCATCCATGCCACACCTCTCTTGCACCATCCGTTTATGCGTTCAATCAACGGAGCGACGCCACTCGGCGAGGATCTGTTGAGCGAGTGAATCGATGTTTGCGCTGCTGTCCGTTGTGAGGATGCGATGCGCCGACTGCCACGCGCTGGTCCGCCCGACTGCCTCGAAGAGTTGGATCTCGATGGCACGCTGCAAATGCACACGGCGTCGATGCAATGCCCGCGCCGTATGTGGGTGCATTGCCAAATAGCTCCGATGTGCGAGCAACGCATCAGTCAGTTCTTCTATGCCGGTCTGTTGCAACGCCGATACGCCGCACACTGCCACCGGCCAGGCATCGTCACTCGGATGCTGCATCTGCACGAGCGCGCGCAACTGTTGCAGTGTGGCTGCGGCATCTGCGCGGTCACATTTGCTCACCGCAATGACATCCGCAACCTCCAGCAACCCTGCTTTGATGGACTGTACTTCATCACCCATACCGGGGGCCTCGACCAGCAAAATCGTATCAGCCACGTCCGCCACCGCCACATCGCTCTGGCCAGCACCGACGGTTTCGATCAAAATCACCGCAAAGCCTGCAGCAGCCATCAACGCAGTGGCATCAGCAGTCGCCGCTGCGATCCCGCCAAAGCGACCACGATTCGCCATGCTCCGAATAAACACACCGCTGTCGCCCGCCAAATCGTACATCCGAATGCGGTCACCCAGTAATGATCCGCCCGTCAGCGGCGACGAGGGATCTACAGCAATAATGGCAACCGTCATACCTCGTGCGCGGAATGCCTGCGCAAGGGCGGTCGTCAATGTTGACTTGCCGGCACCGGGTGCGCCGGTTATGCCGACTACTCGTCCTTCGGGAAGTGCAGGCAAACACCGCACCAAGGCGCGTGCGTCAGCACCACCACGCTCGACCGTCGTCAACGCCTGTGCAAGCATACGCCGATCACCTTGGATGATTGCATCTGCACGACGCTGTGGATCGCTCATGGACGCTGGGCACGCACGCGCGCAACTGCTGTGCGGATGAACGTGACGATTTCTTCGGTGGTGGTCCCTGGCCCAAACACCGCATCTACGCCATGCGTCTGCGTCAGTATTTGCGCATCGTCAGTGGGGATAATCCCACCCGCGACCACAACACAATGGTCCAAACCCGCCGCGTCGAGTGCATGGGTGACCTTCGGAAGCAACGTCATGTGCGCACCGGACAAAATCGAAAGCCCGACAACATCGACGTCCTCTTGCAATGCTGCTTCGACAATCATATGCGGGGTCAAACCCAAACCGGTGTAGATGACGTCCATCCCGGCATCACGCAATGCGCGCGCAATGACTTTCGCGCCACGATCGTGACCGTCCAATCCTGGTTTGGCAACCAACACGCGGATGGGAGCAGGTGTGTCGGTCATGATTTTTTGCCTCCCATGCGGCCAAAGAGGGAAGGCCGTTGCACCAGATCCATACCGGTGTCTTCGTAGTCCGCTTCGCCTGGGCGCATGCCGGGCTTTTGCTCGAGCCACGTCGCCCGGGCAGTCTTGGCTTGACTGAAGAAGTCGGTGATGGCAGCTTCGTCACCCTTTACCACCGCTTCCTGAAACGATTGCAGTTGCGTGATGGTATCGGTCAACCAGCGGTCGAGGGCAATGCGGTTGGTCATCACAATATCACGATGCATAATCACATCGCCCGATGCGAGGCGCGTCGTGTCGCGGAATCCCGTTGCCGCCAACGCACTCATTTCGCGCCATGACGATGCGGATGCGGTCATATTGACAAGGCCTGCGGCGAGCACAAACGGCATATGCGAAATACCGGCGACGTACGCGTCGTGTTCCACCGGTTCGATAAAATACGTTTTGGCGCCGATCCGATCAACCACTGCCTCGCACAACGCAATCGCTTGTGGGGGGGTCGTCAGTCCAGGACAGAGGCAGTAAACCGAACCTTTAAAGAGTTCCGGCGTGGCTGCCTTGGGGCCAGATGCATCGCGCCCGGCCATCGGATGCCCGCCGACGAAAGGATTCGATTTGGGCAAAATTTCGTCCGCCCAGGCAGCGATTTGTGCTTTGGTACTACAAACATCAGTCACCACCGCGCCCTCTGCCAACAACGGCGCCAGCTCGCGGAATAGCCCAGGCATTGTTTGTGCAGGCACTGCCAACACGACCAAATGCGTCCCCTCAAGCGCCTGTTTGAGTGAATCCGCGACCACATCAATGCCAAGCCGGCCACGTGCTTCTTTCGTATTTGCTTTGTCAACGTCATAGCCAATGACTTGAATTTGTCCGAGCGCATCCGACACATTCGTGCCCGCGCGCAATGCCATGCCTAGCGACGTGCCGATGAGACCCATACCCACTATTGCTATTCGAATCATCGTCATCTCCTCAATGTTATCGCTCAGCCGGAGGCTCAATATACGAAAGAAAAATATACTCTGCGAAAACCACCATTAGCAACCACAACCCGGCCAGCATGGGAGTAAATGCGCGCAATCCAGTCAAAATAACACAGCCGAATAAGAATGCACCCAGTTCGGTTGCTTGGCGCCAGGCTCGGCGTGCGTCATGTCGTCGTGATCGGCGTGCAAACACACGCTTCCCTATTGCATACATGACCGGCATCGCCAGCGATCCCACCGTATAAAACAACGCGAATGCCACAATCAAATACACCGGGATGTCAGCCAGGCTCAGAATAGACCGACTTGGTACGGGGACATACACAATGACATGGGTCAATACGACCAATCCAAACATGCCGCGGACCGTTATGCCGTTGGTCCGCAATACAGATTCAATCGGACCAAACGTCGCCAAGCCAACGGTTGCTGAGATGAGCGCAAGCGCCCAATGATGTGTGCGATCGCCGCTACTCCACGGGTAGATTACGACCAATGCGAAAAGCCCCAGCCACGCAAAGCCCACCAGCGAAACCCACAACAGGACCTGACCACGTGCAATACCCCCTTCGGGAGCAGCGGCGGCGCGGGTCCGACTCGGTGTGGTACGTGGAGTGTGCATAGGGAACCTTTGCATAGATACTGTTACGATTGTACTGTATATCAATCGAACTCGGCAATACGTTCCGATGCGGTTCACGTGCCGTTTTGTGCATACAATAGACATACCGTCCATCTGCGTACAAAGGAGTTCCTGATGCAACCACTTCGATTTGGGGTCGTTGGTGCTGGTAGTGTCGCCCAACGGGGAATCCTCCCCCACCTGAGCATGCCCGATGTGCGTGATCGCGCGATCCTCACCGCCGTATGTGACCCTGCCCCCGGGCGGGCAGATGCAGCCGCCGAAAAGTTTGCCATCCCACATGCCTACACCGATTTTGCTGCAATGCTGTCCGACGACACGGTCGACGCAATCTCGTTGGCGACGCCCATTGGTATGCACTACGCCCAAGGCAAAGCAGCAATCTTGGCAGGCAAACACGTCCACTTCAATAAGTCGATGACCACCACACTGGCAGAAGCGAACGAACTCATCGCACTCGCCAAAACACACCACGTTCAACTCGTTGCATCGCCCGGCGAAATGAATCGCCCGCATAACCAAGAAATCCGCCGCCTCATTCAGTCCGGCGCCATTGGTGATCTCTGTTGGGCAGTTTGTGGCGCATCATTTGGGCGATACCACGAAAACGAAGAGTTTCGCTTGGGCAACGATCCGCTCACAAACATTGACCCCTCGTGGTATTACCGCAAACCGGGTGGTGGGCCGCTGTACGATATGACCGTATATGCCTTGCACGGGTTGACTGGCATCCTCGGCCCAGCGAAACGCGTAACCGCCATGTCGGGAGTCCGCATTCCCCAACGCGAATTCCGTGGTGTGATGGTCGACTGTGACGCCGACGACAACACCCTCATCCTGATTGACTTCGGAAATAATGTCTATGCAATGGCACATGGCACACCAGCAGGCAGCATCAGCGAGGGGTTCAGCGGGAGCTACTTTGGGACCAAAGGGAGCATCGTCGGCCTCAAACTCAACGGTGAACCGCTCCGTTACCCTGGCAGCGACATCGCCGACAGTCACCCCGATGGTCGTTGGGCTGGCAATCAATGGATTTTGCCCGAGGTAGGCACCGCCCATCGCGACATCGACGAGCATCACGTCTATGCCGATATCATGCAGCTCGTCGCGGCAGTCCAACACGGCACCCCCGCAGTGGCAAGCGCCCACCACGCAGCACATGTCATCGAGATTATCGAAGCCGGTCTGCGCGCTGCAGAATCGGGTGTCACCCAAAACCTCACGTCGACATTTTGACCGTCAGCGTAAAAGTACTCTCTTCACCCCCTCTGCGTGCAGAGGGGGCTTTTCATTGCCGTCAAATGCGAACCACACACCTTGCGAACTCGCCCAAAAAAGTCACCCCGGTGCACAGCGCTCGATGGTATCGACAGACAGAATACTGGTTTGTGGCTTGAATTCACCGTGTGTGCGCCCTTCGGCGCAACAGGACGACGGAGGAACGAGAATATTGCAATATGAGAATAAACAGTTTTTTGTGTGTTAAATATCAAAATACATCATCAGAGTGAGGAGAACCGAGACAAAGATCACCAAAAATTCCTACCCACACCACAGTATTGTGATAAAATAAACGAAGACGTATGGATTAATCTTGCAGGCTCGAAGCAGTTTCGTGAGAAAGTGTGGTCGGGTGTGGAGATCTAACTCATATGCCGGATGCGTATGAGAGGACAGGGGCATGAATATCAGATGAGAAGCAGACGCTACTCGTTGTGATGTTTGGTGTCAATTCACTGTAGAAAGGTACCAGATGGCACAGGTATTTAATCGACGAACGAACACCATCGTCAGGTTAGGTATCTTCGTAGGGATCCCCGTGATCCTGGCGTTGCTTACCGCAACGTGGTGGTACTACACACGTTCCGACTGGGTTCGGGATGTCGGTGTAGCCCATGCGAAGGTCCAACCAGCAGGGAACATCCCAGGTGCAGGTGGCTACAGTCACCAATTGCACGTGGGCGGGTTGAAGTTGGACTGTCGCTATTGCCACACAGGCGTCGAGATTTCGAGCAATGCCAACATTCCTCCGACCGAGACTTGCATGGGTTGTCACGCGCAGATTTTGCCCAAGAGCCCAAAGCTCGAATACATACGCAACAGCTATGAAAAAGACGAGCCGGTGCAGTGGAACAAAGTCAACGACTTACCCAAGTTTGTATACTTCAATCACAGCATCCACGTCGCCAAGGGCGTCGGCTGTTCGACGTGTCACGGCAATATTGCCTCAATGGCAGTCGTCTACAAAACCGAGGCACTCTACATGAGCTGGTGTCTGAATTGTCACCGTGCTCCTGAAAAGTTCTTGCGACCACAATCCGAAATCTTCAACACTGCATGGACCCCGCCTGCTGACCAAATCGCACAAGGGTTGAAGTTGAAGAAAGACCTGAACATCCGTACATCGTCACAGTTGACCAACTGTTCGATCTGCCACCGATAGAGCGAGACGAAGCAGACAATGAGCAAAGAAACACTCGACATTCAGACGAACAGCGGGCGCGGCTACTGGCGTAGTCTCGACGAACTCGCACAGTCGTCCGAGTTCCAGGCTCGCCTTGATCGGGAATTCCCCCGTGAGGCGGCCGAGTTGCGTGATCCCGTGACCCGACGGTCGTTCCTCAAGCTGATGGGTGCTTCGATGGCCCTGTCGACATTGGCAGGCTGTCAGTTCGCCATCAAACAACCCCAAGAAGTGATTGTTCCCTATGTGCGTCAGCCAGAGCAAGTCATCCCTGGTCGGTCGCTGTACTACGCCACTTCAATGACCGTCCAAGGCTTTGGTATCGGTCTTCTGGCCGAAAGCCACGAAGGTCGCCCGACCAAAGTCGAAGGTAACCCGGACCACGGTGCAAGCTTGGGTGCAAGCGATGCATGGATTCAAGCGTCTATCTTGACCATGTACGATCCGGACCGCTCGCAGCAAGTTCTCAATGCAGGCAAGCCGTCTGCATGGGCTGACGCCGCAGCAGCACTCGCTGCCGCAGCAAAGAGCGGTGGTAGCGGTATTCGTATTTTGAGCGAGCCAAACGCATCACCGAGCCTCGGCGCCGCAATCGCAGCGTTGACGAGCACGTATGCAGGCACCAAATGGGTGCAGTATGACCCCATCAGTGGTGATAACGCTGTAGATGGTGCAACCCAAGCACTCGGTGCTGCAACCAACGTCGTGTATGCCTTCAACAAGGCAGACATCGTGGTTGCGCTCGACAGCGACTTCACCCATAGCGGTGCAACAGCTATCCGCTATAGTCGGGACTTCGCCGACAAACGGCGCATTACCACTGCCAAGCCAAAAATGAACCGGCTATACGCAGCCGAACCGACTCCGAGCCACACGGGCACCATGGCCGATCATCGCCTCGCCGTACGGGCAGCTGAGATCGCGTCTTTGACCGATGCCATTGCTGCAGGTGTGGGTGTTGCTGGCGTTGCTGCCCCCGCACTGGACGAAAAAGCCAGCGCATGGGTCAAAGCTGCCGTTGCAGACCTCAAAGCCAATGCAGGCAAATCAATTGTCATCACGGGCGAAACACAGTCTGCGGCCCAACACGCTCTGGTCTTGGCGATCAACAATGCCCTCGGGAATCTGGGCAAAACAGTCACATTCACGGCACCTGTCGCTCCCGCAGCAACGGGCAACACAGGTCTCAAGGCACTCGTCGACGAAATCAACGCTGGCGCAGTCTCGTTGTTGGTCATCAGTGATGCCAACATCGTCTATAACGCCCCCGGCGACATCGACGTCAAAGCTGCCCTGGCCAAAGTCGCCACCGTCGTCCATCATGGCCTCTACGCCGATGAGACGTCCGAAGGCGCAGCCTGGCATATCAATGGCGCACACTACCTCGAAAGCTGGGGCGACAGCCGTGCCTTCGACGGTACCGCTGCAATCCAACAACCATTGATTGCTCCACTTTACGAAGGCAAAACGCTTCTCGAAGTAGTGGCTGCGCTCAGTGGCAACATGACTGCGAACGGTCACGACCTCGTCAAGTCGTATTGGAAGACAGCCCTCGGCACCGATGGGTATGCGTTCGACAAAGAATGGCAAATCATCCTGCATGATGGGATTGTCAAGGCGAGCGCCGCTGCTCCTTCTGCCGCGACACTCGGTGGTGCAATCGCTTCGACTGCGACGCCGGTGGTCGAAGGTCTCGAAATCATCTTCCGTGCCGATTCATCCCTCCGAGACGGCTCTGCAGCCAATAATGGTTGGCTCCAGGAAGTGCCCAAACCAATCACCAAACTCGTCTGGGACAACGCGGCACAGGTGAGTCCTGCAACCGCCAAATCTCTGGGCGTTGTTGCAACCGACGTGGTCGAATTGTCCTTCCAAGGACGAACGGTCAAAGCACCGATTTGGATCGTCCCCGGCCAAGCCGACAACACCGTTGTCGTTCACTTGGGTTTTGGACGTACCAAAGCAGGAAAGGTCGGCGACGGCGTAGGCTTCAATGCCTACACGCTCCGCGGCTCCGACAATCTGTGGCATGGCACAGGGCTTGAAGTCAAAAAGACGACCGAAACCTACAAACTCGCCACTACCCAAGAGCACACCAATCTCGAAGGTCGCGACGAAGACATCTACCCAACCAAAACATTGGCAGATTTCTTGCATCCCGAGCATCACGAGGGTCACAAGAAGCACGAAATCATTTCGCTCTTCCCCGAATACGACTACTCCAAGGGCTACCAATGGGGCATGCAAATCGACTTGAACGCCTGCAACGGCTGTAATGCCTGTGTCGTCGCGTGTCAAGCCGAAAACAACATCCCGATTGTCGGCAAAGAGCAAGTCTTGGTCGGCCGCGAAATGCACTGGATCCGCATCGATACGTACTTCTCAGGCGATGTCGAAAGCCCGTCGATTTATCAAATCCCGGTCGCGTGTATGCACTGCGAACACGCGCCGTGTGAGATTGTTTGCCCAGTTGCAGCAACCGTTCACGATGACGAAGGCCTCAATTCGATGGTCTACAATCGTTGTGTCGGCACCAAATACTGCTCAAACAACTGCCCGTACAAAGTACGTAGCTTCAACTTCTTCCAATACGTCGACGAAGAGACCCCATCACTCAAGTTGCAACGCAATCCTGATGTGACGGTCCGCGTTCGTGGTGTCATGGAAAAGTGCACGTACTGCGTCCAGCGCATCAACGAAGCACGCATCGACGCAGACCGCGAACGTCGCGAAATCACCGATGGTCAAGTGGTCAGCGCCTGTCAGCAGGCCTGCCCATCACAAGCCATTGTGTTTGGCAACATCAACGACGCTTCGGCTCGTGTCAGTCAGCTCAAAGCACTCGAATCGAAGTTCACGATGCTTGATCCGCTCAACACCAAACCACGCACGAGCTACATGATCAGACTGACGAATCCGAACCCCGAGTTCAGTGGAAAGACGGAGTAGCAGATGCAATCATCCAAGCAACTCAAACCCCCGGTAACCGAAACATACGATAGCCTGTTGGCACCGGGGCAATCGCTCAACTCTGTGACTACCAAAATCAGTGATATCGTTCTCTTCCCGGTGCTCAAGACACCAGTGGGATGGATCATTGGCTTTGTGGCAGCTGGTTTGCTGCTCATGCTGTACCTCTACTCGCTGGCGACACTGTTCACCGTGGGTATCGGTATCTGGGGTATTAACATCCCTGTTGCATGGGGATTCGACATCATCAACTTCGTCTGGTGGATTGGCATCGGGCACGCAGGGACCTTGATTTCTGCAATCTTGTTGCTGTTCCGTCAGGATTGGCGTACATCGATTAACCGTGCTGCCGAAGCCATGACGATTTTCGCTGTGGCATGCGCAGGTATTTATCCACTGATCCACACGGGTCGTCCGTGGTTGGATTACTGGTTCTTGCCGTACCCAAGCACGTTGGGGATGTGGCCACAGTTCCGTAGCCCATTGGAATGGGACGTGTTCGCCATTTCGACCTACGCCACCGTATCGGTGTTGTTCTGGTTCGTTGGGCTAGTACCTGACCTTGCAACGCTCCGGGACCGTTCCACAAGCCCAATCGCCAAAACCCTCTACGGCTTGGCCTCCCTCGGCTGGCGCGGCGCCGCCAAACATTGGCAGCGCTACGAAGTCGCATCTCTGTTGTTGGCAGGTCTGTCGACTCCGCTAGTGTTGTCCGTGCACTCAATCATTTCGTTCGACTTCGCAGTCGCGCAGCTCCCCGGTTGGCACGTCACGGTGTTCCCACCGTACTTTGTCGCCGGCGCGGTGTACTGTGGATTCGCCATGGTTATTGTGCTGATGATTCCGATCCGTAAATGGTTCGGGCTCCAAGGCCTAATCACCATGAAGCACTTCGACGTGATGAGCAAGGTGATGCTTGCATCAGGCATGATTGTCACGTACGGGTACTTTGGTGAAATCTTTTATGCATGGTATTCGTCGAGCATCTACGAGTACTACTTGATTGTCAACCGATTCACCGGCCCCTATGCATGGTCATATTGGTCGTTGATTCTGTTCAATGTGCTCATTCCGCAGGTGTTGTGGTCCAAAAAACTCCGACAAAACCTACCCGTCCTGTTTTTCGTCTCGATGGCGATCAATGTGGGTATGTGGTTCGAGCGCTGGGTCATTATCGTCTTGAGCCTCCATCGTGACTTCTTGCCGTCGTCATGGGCATCGTATACGCCTACGTTTTATGACTGGTCAACGTATATCGGCTCATTTGGCTTGTTCTTTGTCTTGTTCTTGCTCTTCATTCGTTTTATTCCGATGATTGCCATCTTCGAAGTACGCGACTTGGTGCACAAGACGACTGCACACACGGCAGATCACGAAGAATCAGGTCACGCAGGCGCGTAACGGTATCGGGACATTCGTTCCGTACCCGTTCTTATGAGAGGTATGCATGTCTAAAGCAACGTCAACAGCAGCAATGCAAGCACCCGCCACATACGGGATTATGGCGGAGTTTACCGATTCATCTGCACTCATCCATGCTGCAGAACATCTTCGTGATGCCGGCTATACCAAAGTCGAAGCATACACGCCTATTCCCGTGCATGGCCTAGATGTGGCCATTGGTCACAAACCGTCGCGCCTCCCTTGGTTAGTGTTGGCCGGCGGGTTGACTGGTTCGAGCGGACTGTTTGCATTCATGACGTGGGTCAACCTGGTTGACTACCCCATGAACATCGGCGGCCGCCCGCACTTCAGCTGGCCTGCGTTCATCCCAATCACGTTCGAAGGCATGGTTTTGTTCTCAGCCTTGGCCGCGGTTTTTGGGTTGTTCCTGATCTGTGGCTTCCCACGGCCGTATCACCCGGTCTTTAATGCACCTGGGTTCGAGCGTGCAACCACGGACGGTTTCTTCCTCTGTATCGAAACGAGTGATCCTTTATACGACGCTGCGAAGGCAAAGAGCATCCTCACCGGGCTCGGAGCTACTGCAGTGAACGAGTTCAGTGAGTGAGCCGCACATGCAAGTAACCGCAACGTCACTTCGGCGATTGGTCGCCCGAATCATGGTACTTGGCTTGTTCGCGCTGTTCTTTTCGGCATGTCACCTCGACATGTATGATCAGCCCAAGAACAAAGCCCTGACTGCGAGCGATTTCTTCGCAAACGGTTCGTCCGCACGTCCATTGATTGATGGCACCGTCTCCCGCGGGGGCCTCAAGATCGACGCGCGCACAACCGGGCGTGAAGGTGGGGACCCCACCGCCGCATACGTAACCACCAATCCGATCTCCATTGATGCAAATGTCCTTGCACGTGGTGAAGCACGCTACAAGATTTACTGTGCGTCATGCCACGGCGAAAAAGGCAATGGCAAAGGACCTGCAGCGGGGCCAATCTCGAAGGGCGGCCTCGGCTTGAAAATGCCAGCGTTGTTTTATGTCGACCAGTTGAAGGGCAAAGTCGTCGCAAACGAATCCTTCACGCTCGACCAGGCACCAGATGGCTACTACTTCAACGCAATTTCCCATGGGGTACCAAACTTGAAGTATGACCCAACCAAGCCTGAGACAGCTGACAATCCGAAATATACGATGTTCCCTGCGGGCTTTCGTATACAGATCGTCGATGATCGCTGGGCAATCATCGCGTACATTCGCGAGATGCAAAAGAACCCACCAGCACAGAAGTAAGTGTGAGTGCGCGGCTGAGCATTCCTCGGCCGTGCCAACTGCAAGGACACAACCGTGGCAGAACAGACTGATCAATTACGTACGACTTTTGACTCCGTCCAAAAGCGTGCATATATCGTCGGCGGCGCCGCACTCGCACTCACTGTGGTGGGTATTGCGGTCAGCTCGACGAGCCAGGTACTCCAATCGTACCTGTTTGCCTTCTTGTTTTTCTTTGGCTTGTCTGCAGGCAGCATGTTTTTGCTCACCCTGCAACACATCACCAGCGGCGTCTGGGGCTTGATTATTCGACGCTTTGTCGAAGCCGCCGCACTGGTCATCCCATGGATGGGCATTCTGTTTATCCCCATTTTGTTGGGCATCACGGTG
>CAIPUQ010000310.1 GCA_903868295.1 uncultured Roseiflexaceae bacterium | reverse complement strand
TATATCAGCAAAAGCACAAACGCTGGAAATACATGGAGCACTCCCGTACAGATTGCAACGGGCGTGCCTGCTGGAATGTTTGGCACACAGACGATTCACATGGCAGTAGATGGCGATTACCTCTATGGAGTTCGGCAAGATGGCACAAAAGTCTACGTGAGCTCAGACGCTGGTGCAACATGGACCGAAAAAGCATTGAGTGCATCGAGTCAAGTCTTTTCAGACATTCATATCGATCCTCTGACACATGCAATCTACGCATTTCTGGATAATCCGACCGTGAAGTGGTATGTCAGCACGGATCGCGGTGTGACGTGGAGTTCAGAAAAACTCACGACAAAGAGTGTATATTTCTCAGTGGGTGCGTTGACGAATAACGGAACCAACAAATACTTCTATATGGCTGGCAGCAGTACAAATCTCGAACGGATTAATCTCGCCGATGAAACCGTTGAAACGAAAACGGTAGCAGTGAGCGATGACGACACCACCCGTTCTTTAGCAGCGGACAGCTGCGGCAACGTCATCAGCGGCAACAAAACCGGTAGTAATTTGTACTTGCAGTACAGCACGGACTCTGGCTCGACCTTCAGCGCAGCCGAGTTAGTCGAGGCAGGAGCAGATCGTTCGAGTGCATCCATCAACTACACCAATGGTGACGTGATGTACCTGTACGAAAAAGCCGGCCACATCTACCTCAGTACCTATGCTGGATTGTTGGGTGGCGCAGGTAGTTGCTATGCATTGACCATCTCACGGACTGCAGTCGAATTCACCCGCCCGGGTGAAGACCAGGTCATCACCCTCAAAAACACGTCGACACGGCCGATGACCGTCAGTTCCATCACCCTGACAGGTACGGCGTTCACCAAGGCAACCACCTGTAAAGCAACCATCCCTGCGGGCGGCACGTGTACGATTACGCTGAGTGGCGAAACCGAGGCGAGCGAACTGCTGACCTTGGTCATCGGTGGTATTACGAAAAAAATCCCCGTTAGTTTGGGTGATATTGCTGGGAGTCGCCCGACGGCAACAGAGGTGCCACCGACAAAAACCCCCGCACCAGTGAGCACCGCAACGCCAACGGTCTACAGTAGCCCGACATTCACAAACACGCCAACCAACACCCCAACGTTCACCCCGACGCTGACGCCGTCACCGATCCCATTCCTCATGAAGAAGGGTGCTGTCGGAGCGTCGTTTGTGCTCGGTCTGCTCCAGAACAACACCTTGGTCACCTGGGGTATGAACCGTGAGTTCCAGACCAATATCCCACCATGCTGTGGCAGCGGTATTGAAGATATCGCAGTCGGCACCAACTTTGCCCTGGCACTCAAGGGCGGCAAGGTGTATGGCTGGGGTGCAAATACCAAAAAGCAGATCACCTTCCCCGCAACGGTCAACAAAGACATCGTGTCGATTACGGCTGGTGGATCCCATGGTATGGCGTTGTCCAAAACCGGGTTGGTCTATGCATGGGGTGATAACGGCTTCAAGCAAGCGACAACACCCAAAGGCTTGAAGGACGTGGTATCGATGGCCGCAGGTAAAGCACACTCGCTGGTCGTCAAGCGGGACGGCAGCGTCGTTGCCTGGGGCGCCAACGAGAGTGGCCAGAGCAAAGTACCGCCTGCGATTGCGAGCAAGCCCGCCAAGAAAGTCGTTCAAGTCGCCGGTGGTCTCGATCACTCGGTTGCGTTGCTCGACGATGCAACGGTGCTGGCATGGGGCGGCAACGCCAAAGGCCAGTCGACCGTACCATCCAACGCCAAAGACATGAAGCAGGTCAGCGCCGGCAATCAGTTCACCTTGACGGTGCGCAATGACGGTACCGTGTTCGGCTGGGGCAGCAACGAGTTCAATCAGTTGTTCATCCCTGCAGAGTACACCGACATCTTCAACGCCAATGCCGGGTACTCCAACACCATCCTCGGTTTGCGCAACGGCCGCATCATTGTGCTGGGTGACCAGAGCAACGGTGT
>CAIPUQ010000309.1 GCA_903868295.1 uncultured Roseiflexaceae bacterium | reverse complement strand
GGGTCCGACATCTGCCGCTTGAGGCGCATCAGCCGGATGACGAGCCCAAAAATGCGGCTACCTATACTCTGTGCCATGACACACCTCACGACAATTACTAATTACTAATTAGTAATTAGTAATTTCTAATTATTCCATTCCTTGGGATTGGCGCTCCACGCCTCGACCGTCGCACGCTGCTCGGCCTTGATGTACCCCGCCGACACAGCGGCATCGAGGACCGGCACGAGTGTGGTCAGCGCAGTCAAAGGAGCATTGGCGGCGACGAAGCGGTCATAGGTGGCCTGCCAGCCGTACGTGAAGATACATGCACAGGTGACGCTGGCGGCCCCTTCGCTGTATAATGCTTCGATAGCGGTCACGGCGCTTTCGCCGGTCGACACGGTGTCTTCCATCAACAACACGCGCTTCCCTGCGACGCTGGCGCCTTCGATTTGGCGACCGCGTCCGTGTGCTTTGGCACCGCTGCGTACATACGCCATCGGTTTGGCGGCGCGCTCGGCCACCCAGGCTGCCCACGGGATGCCGGCGGTGGCTGTACCAGCAACGACCTCTGCATCGCCGACCATGGCGGCGAATGCATCGCTGATGACCGTCCGGGCTGCCACATTGCCCAGCAGCAAGCGGTTGTCACAATAAATGGGCGATTTTATCCCCGAGGCAAACGTAAACGGCTCGTGCGGGCGCAACAACACTGCCTGCGCCTGCAAAAGTGCCAATGCCACGGTGGTGCAATTCGACATAGAAAAGGCTCCTGTTATGAACGTCGGACTCGACTTCGGTACCACTAATTCTAGTGCATCATTGTACGATGGTCACGCCGTCACCCTGTTACCGCTTGACCCCAGTAGTCCCAACCCGCGGGTGATGCGCACCACGCTGTTTATGACGCGCGAAGGTGAACGCTACATCGGCCGCGACGCCATTGACCGCTTCACCACGGCCAACGTGGGCCGCAAAATCGAATACGTCTGGCGCAACTTCGGCGAGTACGAACTCGTCAACGACAAGGGCGAAATCACCAAGCAATCCATCGGCGCACTCGTCGATGCAAATCAGCCCGGGCGCTTGTTCCAATCCCTCAAAACCCATCTACGCGACGTCGAATTCACCGACACCAACGTCTTTGGCAAGCGCTACAGCATCGAATACCTGATTGCCATTGTCCTGCGCCAAATCGTCGATCGCGTCGAAGCAATTACCCACAAACCCGTCACCCGCATGGTCATCGGCCGACCGGTGCACTACTCGAACCATCCCGATGGCGACGAGACGGCCATCGCCCGCATGACC
Source organism: uncultured Roseiflexaceae bacterium (assembly GCA_903868295.1). Taxonomy (GTDB): domain Bacteria; phylum Chloroflexota; class Chloroflexia; order Chloroflexales; family Roseiflexaceae; genus UBA965. Next base: position 844 of record CAIPUQ010000309.1, on the reverse strand, counting down.
GAAGCCTGCCACCTGGCTGATATCCCCGAGTTCGCCTTTTTGCCCGAGCCAAACGCCGCCGCACTGGCCTATGCGCGGACCGCCACCGAACGCCAAAAAGCACTCGTCTTCGACTTCGGCGGTGGCACCCTCGACGTGACGATTATCGAGACCGACGGCAAAGGCGGCAGTGTTGTGCTGTCCAACGACGGTGTGCCCGTCGGTGGCGACATCATGGACCGGCGCATCATGATGGGCAAAATGCTCCCGCACTTCGGCTCGACTGCGACCTTGGGACCGCAGCGCCTGCCGTTCCCGGCGGTCATCATCGACCACCTCAGCGAATGGCAGAGCATCCTTGAGCTGTCGCACCCCAAGTTCCAGCGCATCATCGAAGAAGTGATGATGACCAGCACGCAGCCAGCCAAAGTCGCGCAGCTCCAAACCCTGGTCAACCAAAACTACGCGCTGCCGTTGTACGAAATCGTCGAGAAAACCAAGGTCTCCCTGAGCAGCCAAACACAAGCCGACGTCGCTATGCACGTGCAGGGTATCGACATCGATCAGACCGTCGAACGCTGGGACTTCGAGCGCATGATCGGTCCCGACGTGCGCACCGTTGCCGCCTGCATCGACCGTGCATTGGCCTCAGCCAGCCTGTCACCGGCAGACATCCACATCGTCCTGCGCACCGGCGGCTCGTCACGTATTCCCGTTTTTGTGAAGATGCTGACCGACAAATTTGGCTCGGCCGCCATGGTCGAGATGGATCCGTTCACCGGTGTGGCCCAAGGCCTCGGCATCGCCGCCAACGATGATGCACTGTTCGAAGAGTTACAGGAGAATATGCAATAGCCGTTCCCAT
>CAIPUQ010000308.1 GCA_903868295.1 uncultured Roseiflexaceae bacterium | reverse complement strand
CTGTTTCATGTCGTGCAATTGTTTGTGGCAATCGCGGCACTGACGTACCTCGGTGGCGTAACCTACATCCTCTACGACAGTGCGATTGTCCAAAACAGTGTTGCGTTCCTCTTTGGTATTCCCCATACGCTCCAAGGATACAGTCTGTTGTTGTGGGCATTCCCAGCGATTGTCGGTGTCTATCTGCTGTTTTGGGTACGCCTCTTGGCAGCGCGAGAGCAAACATTCTTGGGGTTTGTCTATGCACTGAGCATTGCGCTCGCCGCCGGTAGTCTTCTTGCAGGGTTCTACGCAACCGGTCTGTACGCGGTGCAGCTCTAATGCACACGCTCCGTTCACGCGCACGGTGGCTCGCAGTGTGTGGCGCTTTGGTGCTGATCCTTGCCGGTGCAGTTCCAACCGCACATGCGCGTGGGTGGTCGATTCACCATCGAGCAATGCACCCAACGGCATATCGCGACATTGCGGCACACGCAGACGTGCCGCGTTACACCAGTCGCGGGAGTGTTGATGTTGCAACACGCACCGTTACCATGGAGCAACACTTGGAGTGGGTCAACACAACGGGAGTGACGGTCACCCTGCTGCCGTTTCGTCTCTATGCGAATCTGCCGGACTTTGCCGGCCAAACCACCATTGTGCGGGCCCGCATCGATGGGGTCCCCGTTGGCTATCGATATAATCCGACCCGATCGATTGTCGAAGTCATCCTTCCCTATCCCCTTGCCCAGGCAGCACGTGTGGTTGTGTCGCTCGATTACCAAACGACCATCCCGTCAGGGCTTGGGCAGACCAAATATGGTGCATTCAACGATGACGGAACGACGCTGTCGTTCGCATCGCCCTACCCGCTCTTGGCGATGTCGGATGGGGGTGTCTGGCAAACAGCCGATCCCGACACCAAGGGCGACCTGGTCAATAGCAGCATCGGACTGTACGACGTCACCCTGACGATACCGTCGACGCATCGGTTGGTCAGCACCGGCAGTACGATTGACCTGCAGCAGACGCCAACCACCCAGACCGTGCGCGTCGTCAGTGGGCTGCAACGAGATTTTGCGTTTGTACTGACCACACTCCCCGCAACCAGTGCAATCGTCGATGGTACTCGAGTAACGGTCTACGCAGCACCGAGTGAAGAGAACCGAGCGGCGACACAGACACTCATTGCTGCCACCCAAGCCCTACGACTGTTCAACGCCCGGTTTGGCCAATACCCGTACGGCGAACTCGATGTGGTGGCGGTGGATGCAGCATCGTTCTACGGTGTCGAATACCCCGGGCTCATCCTCATGCAGGACCGCACAGTAGCCAGTGGCAAACGGCTCGAGAGTACCGTCGTGCACGAAGTCGCCCACCAGTGGTTTTATAATCTGGTAGGCAATGACGTCCAGGCAGATGCCTGGGTCGACGAGTCACTCGCTACCTATGCCCAAGTCATCTATCGCCGGGCATATGGTGGCGAGGACGCTGCAGTGAGCGAACTCGCCGAATTGCAACGACAATACGACCGGCTGATCGAAAGAGAACTTGATGCGCCGGTGCATCAACACATGCGTGACTACACACTCTACACGTTCAATGTCCTGGCGTATGCCAAAGGGGCGCTCTTTTATGAGGCATTGCGGAACGACATCGGACCCGACGCATTTGATCGCACGCTCCTGCAGTATGTGAATCGCTATCGGTATACGAGCGCCGACAGTACGTCAATGCGTGATATCGCCACAACAATTTGTGCGTGCTCAGTCGACGCACTCTTTGCGACTTGGATTCACCCATCGTTACAGCGGAGGCTCCCATGACGACCCCACGACCTATTTTGTTGGCAGGCGTTTTGACAGACCGACCGGGTCCGATGATTCATTGCCCGTACGACAATGCACCCATTGCTGCAGTGGGCCGTGCTACCCGCGCTGACGTAGATGTCGCTATCAGCGCTGCGTATGGGTCGTTTGCCCAGACACGTGCTCTGCCGGCACACGCGCGCGCACGCATCCTGCGCACGGTAGCAACAACGCTGACCACCCAGCGTGAAGCGTTTGCCCAGGCAATTGCGCTCGAAGCCGGGAAGCCCATCGGCCAAGCCCGTGGCGAAGTCAGCCGCGCGGTGACAACCTTCGAGACAGCAGCCGATGAATGTAGCCAGAGCCATGACGAAGTGCTCCGACTCGACCGCGCGCCAGGGGGCGAGCACCGGCATGCCACGGTCAAACGCGTCCCGATTGGTCCGATTGCGGCCATCGCACCGTTTAACTTTCCATTGAACCTCGTCGCCCACAAAGTTGCCCCCGCCATCGCGGCTGGCTGCCCCATCGTGCTCAAGCCTGCCTCGCAAACGCCGACTGCAGCACTCATGCTGGGCGACGCAATCATTGCCGCCGGATGGCCAGCCGGCGCCCTCAGCGTCCTCCCTGTTGCGAGCAGTGACGCCCAAGCGCTGGTGCGTGACGAACGCATCGCACTCCTGTCGTTCACGGGGTCGCCTGCGGTGGGCTGGCAGCTCAAAGCCGACTGCGGCCGCAAGCGCATTACCCTCGAGCTAGGCGGCAATGCAGGAGTCATTGTCCACGACGATGCAGACATCTCCTCGGCGGCCGCCAAGTGCGTCGCAGGTGGGTTCAACTATGCCGGTCAGAGCTGCATCAGCGTCCAGCGTGTCTTTGTGCAGCGTGCGGTGTACCCTGCATTTGTCGAAGCCATGCGTGCTGGCGTTGAACGACTGGTCATCGGCCACCCCCTCGACGAACGGGCAGATCTGTGCTCGGTCATCGCACCCGCCGAGGCGCAGCGCATTGCCGAATGGTTCGCCGAAGCCCGGGCTGCCGGTGCGACCTTTGTCAGTGGTGGCACCGTCGACGGAGGTATCGTCAAACCCACCATCATCACCGACGCAGGGCCACGCCTACAGGTCAATTGCCGCGAAGTGTTTGCGCCGGTGGTCACCATCACCCCATACGACGATTTTGCCGACGCAATCGCGATGGTCAACGACAGTGATTATGGTCTGCAAGCCGCGGTGTTTACGCGCGACGTGGGTCGCATCTATCATGCCTACGACGCGCTCGAGGTGGGGGGGCTGATTGTCAACGATATGCCGACATGGCGGCTCGACCCCATGCCCTACGGCGGTGTGAAGCACTCAGGCTTCGGCCGCGAAGGGGTTCGGTATGCCATCGAAGAAATGACCGAGCCCAAACTCATGGTCATTAACCTCGCCTAACTGCAACCATGACGCGGTTTGTCGCGTCCAAAAAGCGGTTACGATAGGAGGTCTACATGAGTACGCGCACCCGTTTTTATCGGAGCCGCAGCGAGGCAATGGTCGCAGGTGTCTGTAGTGGGATCGCCCGCGCCCTGGCCCTCGAGGTTTGGGTTGTCCGCCTCATCTTTTTGCTTCTCGTCATCGGGTTTGGGACCGGTGTCCTTGCATACCTGGTGCTCTGGTTCATCATGCCCGAGGAACGCCCGGGGTCGGTTATTCAACCATATGTCTTCGAACAAACCGCAGTCAACCAACGTCGTGTCACCGTCGCAAGCATCCTGATGCTGGTTGGTGCATACCTGCTGATCAACGTATTGTTTGGACCGCAGGTATGGCGCTATGCGTTACCTGCACTACTCATCATCGGTGGGATTATTCTGTTTGGTTCAAAAAAGTAGCCGTCAGCAGCACACCTGCTGCTCCGCTGGCGTGATCCAGTGCCACTACGTATGAAAAAGCCCCCTGCAGCATGCGTGCTGCAGGGGGCGTAACGCGTTTTACTCGGATTTCACCAGTGCGATCGCGAGCACTTCGTCCATCGTCGAGACCGGGATGAGTTCCAGGTCTGCGCGGATTTTGTCGGGCAGTTCGGGGATATCTTTGGCATTTGCGATGGGCAACAAAAAGGTTTTGATGCCCGCACGGTGCGCCGCCAACGTCTTTTCTTTGAGCCCACCAATCGGCAACACCTTGCCTCGCAGCGTGACTTCACCGGTCATTGCAACGTCCCGTCGGACTTTT
>CAIPUQ010000307.1 GCA_903868295.1 uncultured Roseiflexaceae bacterium | reverse complement strand
GAGCGGAACGCCTGTGGATGTTGTTCGCCTCACGATGGCCACCCCGGTGGTGGTGGTTGCGGAGCGTTGGCCGGAAAAGCTCATAACGCTCGCACGATGGAACATCGTAGTGACCGAAGAAACCCCATGGTGGCAAACAATCGCCCATGCCTTGAGCGAGTCAGGGCATGGGCCAGAGGTGTATGAGCAGGTATCACAGCAGTTACAAGATTGACGCCCTGATTTTAGGGACCACGTGCGCCGATGACCACTGATGCACCGGGGAGTATCCATTCACCGACGGACGGAATGCTTCCGATGACTTCGTATGGTCCGTATTGGTCGAAGACTTCGGGGATACGTTCACGCGATTGCTCATCAACGAACACATTCGTAATGCCTAATTGATTCAGTGTGCTGAGCGCCGTCTGTGCATCCATCTTGCGCAGCTCAGGCATGCGTACCGCACCTTCGACCGGTGGTCCAAACTGACCAAGCAGTTCGGTTGTGCAGACGGGGATCATTGCTACATCAAACGGCAAAATCGGCGGGATGCGTTCTGCAGCGTTGGATGCCACCTCCCAATTGAGATTGACATTAATATCGGGTTCGGGCGGTGGGACGATCCACGCGACGGCATTTACTAACCGATCTGGCGGGACCGAAAGCCCTTCGGTGGGGGTACACAGACTGGTCGAAATAACCGCCGTGTCGGTTATGACACCGGAAAGTGGTAAATCAATGTTGATTTTGACGACGGTGACTGGTTGGAGCAATCCGGTGCACGGATCTGGGCCGCCTTGGTCTGGCAACCCTGTCGGATCGGGAAGCGACGGTTCGTCACTCGGCAACGGTGCAATCGGCCCTGCTCCCATGGTGCGCGTGAACAGCTCGGTAGAACGATTGTTGAACGGTCCAGGGAGTGGGCAAATAGGTTGTTCGGTGATCCCTTTTGGGCGGGTAAATGCAATGGGCAACTCACCGTTGAAGGGCTCGGCAAGCAGGGTATTGAGGCGTTCGTTTGCGAAAACATACTCCATGATGTTGCGCCAAATGATGCCGCCGCCGGTGAGACTTTCGACTTTGTCAGTCGGTTCGTTGTTGTTATTTCCTGTCCACACGCCGACGGTGATATATGGTGTGTACCCCAAAGCCCACGCATCGCGCCAGTCATTGGACGTTCCGGTTTTGACGCCTGCAGGACGAGACAGTTTGAGTTTGCTGTTGGTGCCCCATATTGCCGCTCGGGCATTGTCGTCACTCATCATGTCTACGATGATGCCGACGATGTCGGGTTTGACCGCAGGGACGCCGACCGGCGCTGCAAGTTGATCGATGATGGCGCCCGTAGGATCGACGACTTTGAGTATCGCCTGTGGTTCGTAGTAGATACCGTTGCTGGCAATCGTGTTGTACGCAGTGGTGAGTTCGAGAGGGGTAACTTCACCACCCCCGAGCGTGAGGGCAAGACCATAAAATCCTTCACCGCGCTTGAGTGATTTGATGCCGACGCGGTCGAGCAAGCCAAGGAGGTTGGTGATGCCTCCGTATCGGAGTGCGTCGATGGCTGGCATGTTGAGTGAGTTTGCGAGTGCTTGGCGCATACGCAGTGGACCATTCCACTTCCCGTTGTAGTTTTTAGGGGTATAGCGTTCTGTTCCGAGCGATGGAAAAGTTTTTTCGACATCCCACATGACGGTTGCTGGAGTCATCCCACGTTCCATGGCAGCAAGGTAGTTAAATGGCTTGAGTGCAGACCCCGGTTGGCGCAAGTTCGTTGCTACATTGACCTGACCGTCGAGGACGTTGCCATCAAACCCTGCAGTTTTGGTTTGTTCGGTACGGTTGTAATCGACACTACCGACCATCGCAAGAATTTGGCCCGTATTGGGTTGCATGACCACAACCGAGGCGTTGTGAATATTTCTCTCGACGAGTTCTGCGATGCGTTCGGTGGCGATTTTCTGGGAAGTTTGTTGGAGTTCCAGGTCAATCGTGGTGTAAATCGAATACCCCAACGTCGCGAACTGAGGTCCGTATTGCTCTTCGAGCATGCGACGTACGTAGAAGACGAAATGCGGCGCGTTAATGGGAACTTCGACGCCTGCGAAACGCAGATCTTCAGAAGCAGCTGCGACTGCCGCTGCTTCGGTGATATACCCGTTGTCGACCATTTGGCGCAACACCGCAATCTGACGCCACTTTGTCGGACTCGTCTCGTCGCCCAGGTCGTAATTGGGACTGCGCCAGCCCGCATTGAGGGTAATTCCCGCAATGGTATTGTTGACTGCATATAGATATGGATCATATGCAGTGGGGAGTTGTGGCATCCCGGCCAAGAGTGCTGCTTGTGGCAGGGTGAGCTGGGCAGCGGTGGTTTTGAAGTATGTGTTCGAGGCAGCTTCGATGCCGTAGGCGAGGTTGCCGTAATAGATTTCGTTGACGTAGAGTTCGAGGATTTCGTCTTTGGTATATTGATTCGAAATCTCTTGGGCGAGCACCACTTCGACGACTTTGCGGCGGATACGGCTTTCGATGTCATTTGAGCGTTCTTTTTCGGTGAGCACCACTTGTTTGATGACTTGCTGCGAAATAGTTGATCCACCACCGACTACTTCACCAGCAGTAGCGCTGTAGAATGCCGCACGTGCGATGCCGATGTAATCAACGCCAGGATTCGAGTAAAAGGTTTTGTCTTCGATGGAAATCGTCCCATTGATCAAATCCTTTGATACGTTGGCGAGCCCGACTTTCGTGCGCCGTCCAGTACCAAAGAATTCATACAAAACGACTCCATTGCGGTCGAGCAATCGACTTGTTTCGAAGGTGGTCCGGCCACGAATCGTCTCGAGCCGTGGCAGGAGTTCTGCGGTGAGAGATGTATACCCCGCATAACCGACAATCCCCAAGATTACAAAAATGACCAGAATTGCCGAAAAGCAGCCCACAAAAAGGCGTGAAATGAAGGTACCGCCGCCCCCGTTGTCGGGAGTCGTGCGGCGAATACGTGATAATGGCAGTGCGTTGTGTGCGTCGCGGCCGTTGCGACGGCGTGGCAGGCGGTTACGATGTTCAGGCATTGTGCGTCATACTCCGGGCAGGATACTCTGACGATTGTACCATGCGAGGTTTGCTGTGAGTACACCATATGCTGGCGTGTATGCCATTGTAGCGCGCATTCCTGAAGGAAAAGTAACTACGTACGGAGCGATTGCGCGCATCATCGTCGTACCACGTGGGGCTCGTGGCGTCGGTTGGGCAATGGCTCATTGTCCGCAGACAATCCCCTGGTGGCGGGTTGTTTCAGCGAACGGGCGAATAACATCGCCGGATGCTATCGTCCAAGAAGAAATTCTGCGGGGTGAAGGGGTCCCCATGCGTGCACACGGAGTGGTCAACATGATGGATGCGTTCTGGCCCCCTTTACTCGATTGAAGAGACTTTCGTGCTACGATGAGCGCACAATCACCCTATGGAATGCATCATGTTCACTGCGCGTACCGCCAATGCCCGTTCGTTGCGCTTTTTGGCACTGAGTCAGGCGAGTCTTTTTGCGTCAAACGGATTGACAATACCGTTAATGGCCAACCACTTTGGCGCATTGGGGGCCGCGCCTGCCGCAGTCGGATTGCTTATTGCCGCACAACAAGCAGGATCCTTGGTAGCTCCCTACATATGGGGAGCAGGGTCTGACATGCTTGGTCGTCGCCGACCCATCATCATGATAGCTCTTGCGTTATCTGCGCTGAGTTTGGTTACTGTGGCGTTTATTCAACAGTACGCCGTGTTGTTGGTTGCGCAATTCTGTATCGGTATTGCGAGCGCCGGATTTAGTGCGGGTAACCTCGCATTGGTCGGTGACCTGATTGAGGACGATACCTCACGTGGTCGCCTTTTGGGTATGTTTCGGATGACCGGTTCGCTGGCCTTTGCACTGACAGCGGTGACCGGTGGGTTCATTGCCGACGGGTACGGACTGTGGGTACCCATTGCCATTGCGGCGCTGCTTCAAGGCCTGGGCTGCTTTGCCACCGTAGGGATACGTGAAGCGACAAAACCTGTCAAAGATAGTGATACCGTACCTGCAGACCCCGTCGATACGCAGACTGATCGGCGCCAAGCCATGATGTTTTTTGGTGTCGTGTTTATCTGGTTTTATGGGATGGGTGCAGTTGCGTGGCAGTGGCCGGGGATGATGCATGCATTGGGGTATCCCCAAAGCAGTATTAGTGCGTTGTGGGCACTGGCAGCACTCGGTGAAGTGCCTGGACTCGCGCTTGCTGGCATATTGGCCGACCGCTGGGGGCGACGCCCACTCTTGATGAGTGGACTGATTGGGCAAGGGCTCGTGTATGCACTCTATCGTTTGGTTGCGCCGACATGGGGCATTGTGCCGTTGCAGATGTTCCGTTCACTGAGTTTTTCGAGCTACGAGACGCCTGCGTTGCTCGTCGCCACCGAACTCGGATTGCGGCAACGCCGGGGTCGCTACGCAGGGCTGTACCACACCGTTGCGGCACTCGGTGGGGTGGTCGGGGCAAGCGTGGGCGGATTTATCGTCGGCGCTTGGGACTATGCAACATCGTTTGCAATCGCTGGTGGATTGATGATTGTCGTTTCGCTTACCATTGCGCGCAAGCTCCCTGTTCAACAATCGACCGCACAGACGAACTCAAGCTTTGCCCACACAGAAAGTTAGAGGAGGTTGCAATGACACGTACCATTCGGCTTGCGGTATTGGGGATGAGTCATGATCATGTCTGGGATTTTATCAAGCACGCGCAGATTACACCAGGCATCGATATCGTCGCTGCAGCCGATCCAGACTCGATTTTGCGTGCCAAGGCAGTCGCGCATGGTGTCGCGAGTATCACCGCCGATCCGTATGCAGTGCTGACTCGGAGCGACATTGATGCGGTAGCTATCTTTGCCGATAATCGAGAAAGTGTCGCGTTGGGCATAGCAGCTGCCCAGCGTGGCATGCACGTGATGGTCGAAAAACCAATCGCAGCGGATTATGCAGGTGCTGTTGCACTGACACAGGCTGCCCATCGCGCCGGTGTGTCCCTTATGGTGAATTGGCCAATCGCATGGTGGGCCACCGTGCAATACGCGATTACGTTGATAGAACGCGGCCGTATTGGACGGCTCTTTCAAGTGCAGTACCGCGCTGCGCACAGTGGTCCGCGAGAATTAGGATGTTCGCCGCAGTTTGTTGACTGGCTGTATGATCCGTACCGCAATGGTGCAGGTGTGATTATGGATTACTGCTGTTACGGCGCAGCATTGACCTGTATGTTCTTGGGATTGCCCGCGCGCGTCACTGCAGTTGCTGGGCGTTTGCGCAAAGATGACCTGCCAGCCGAAGACAACGCAGTACTGGTCATGCAGCATGCCACCGCCATATCAACGGCTACCGCATCGTGGACGCAACAAGGGCACTTGACGAGTTATGAACCCATGTTTTATGGGGATAAGGGGACGTTGGTCGTGCGCGGCGGCAAGCTCCTCTTGTCAGATGCGGAACACGACGAAGGTACGGTGTTGCGTGTGCCCAAAATAGCCCCAGGCTTTACCCACGCGGCAGAACACTTCGCAGCGGTGATTCGTGGTGACGTTACGCTGATGACGCTCTGTTCGCCGCAGGTCGCACTGATGGCACAGCACGTCCTCGAGGCGGGTGTTATTTCTGCCAACACCAACGAGGCTGTTTCGCTGCCATTGCCCCCTGCTGCGTTGTATGTCGGAGGGACGGGACGATGATTCGGATAGGCATTGTCGGGTGCGGACGTATTTTGAATGCACATTTGCAAGGATATCTGCGGCTGCGTGAGGCAGGGGTGGACTCCTTTCGCATCACCGCACTCTGTGCACGCAATCCAGCAGACGCGCAGATGTTCCACACCCGCGGTGTCGGTCCAGTACCCAGACCGCCCGTTGTCGACCCCGCCAGCGGTGACCCTTTGGCGGCGCCACACACCTACGTCAGTGATCTACACTCCGATGTCGAAGTCGGCATCTATACCGATTACCGCGACATGATTGCGTCGGGTACTGTCGATGCGGTCAACGACTTCACGACCTTGGCATTGCATCATCAGGTGGGTGCCGAGGCGCTCTCCGCTGGCATGCATCTGTTGACACAAAAACCATTGGCAATTACGGTACGTGCCGCCCAGGGGTTGATAGCAATGGCTCAATCCACGAATCGTACATTCGGCGTGTTCGAGAATGTCCGACAAATGGAGTTGGTGCGTGCGCAGCACTGGGCAGTGGCTTCCGGGTTGATTGGAGTCCCCCAATTCGCCAGCATGGGCGTGCTGGGTGGATTGTGGTCGCCCAACAAAATCGTCGCCGAGACTCCGTGGCGTCACGACAAAATGCGTGCCGGGGGCGGTGGGAGTATCGATATCGGCGTCCATCAAATGGATTGGCTCCGCTACGTCATGGGAGAAGTCGAATCGGTAAGTGCGATGACCGGGATTTATGCACCGGAGCGGACGCATGTCTATGAGAACGGTGAACATGTGTCGATCATTGCCGATGTCGACGATACGTACATGGCAACGGTGCGATGTGCCAATCAGGCAATGGCACAGGTTTCGTGGTCTTGGGCGGGGATTCCCCAGTCGGTCATGACCGAGGGAATGCCGGTTTTTGTCGGTAGCGAAGGCATGCTGCGCAACGACCGGATTGTGAGCCGGAGTGGGCACGAATCGTCGCTCTTGGCGGTTTTTCATGCACACATGACCGAAGCACAGCGGACGCTTTGGTTCCCCCTTGGGCTTCGGGATGCTGCTGCGATTTCTCAGTATGATTGGCTTTGTGCAATTGCACGGATGGGTCAACCCGAAACGAGCGCTGAAGAAGGAATCCGCGATCTCGCCGCTGCGTACGCGATACTCGAGTCACAACACAGCGGAAGACATGTCCAAGTGGCTGATGTGTTGAGTGGCGCAGTGAGTGGATATCAAGACCCTATCAACGAACGATACGGTTTGACACGCTAATCTATGTATAATACTCAAATTGACTGTATGTCCGTCTGTGATGAATCAGGCATGAATATACTTCATGCCTGATTTTGTGCCGCTCTCGCACCCTGTCGTCTGATACGTGTGCGTACGTATGCTGGAAGAACAATGTCAGACCAAGATATACCTCTGATCCTCGGAGTCGACGGCGGTGCGACCAAAACGATTGCCATTTTGGCTGATGCGCGCAGTGGCATTGCAATCGCGCAGGGGCGGAGCCGTGGCAGTAACTTCCATGCGCATGCCCCGCACGCCGCGTTGAGCGAACTTGATGTTGCTATCGCCCAAGCATTTGCGCATGCCGGGATTGAACGGCGGCCCGTCGTCGCTGCCTGCATGGGTATTGCTGGGGTGAGCCGTGTCGAAGACGAATTGATGGTGCGACATTGGGTCAGTGAGCGCAAGATAACGCAGCAACTCCTCATCGCCAATGATGGCTGGTTAGTCATCTCGGCAGGTACACCCAATGGAGTTGGGGTAGGGTTGATATGCGGCACAGGGTCGATCGCAGTCGGACGTGATGATCTGGGCCGTACCGGTCGCGCAGGTGGGTGGGGTTACCTTATTGGCGATGAGGGGAGCGGCTACGACATTGCGGTGATGGCGTTACGCGCTGCATCACATAGTGCAGACGGACGTGGTCCGCACACCGCCATTCTGCCTTCACTGCTGCAGCATTGGCAATTAAGCCAACCTGCAGACTTGATTACCTACCTCTACGGAGCCGCAGATCCGCGTACACAGATGTCAGATGTCGGGCCGATAGTGGTTGCGTTGGCAAATGAAGGCGATGGCGTTTCTCAGTCCATTGTGCTGCGTGCGGCCCAAGAACTCGCCAAAATGGTGCGTGCTGTCGGCGACACGCTGCAGTTATCATCACCCCTACCCCTCGCGGTAGCTGGGTCCATGATTGTCCAAAGTGCAATTCTGCAACAGCGCCTCGTGGACTGCCTGACTGACGACGCACGTACCGTCCAACTCACTGTGGTTCCTGACCCTACCGTAGGCGCAGTACGCCTCGCACACCGGATTGCGCAGGGCGAATCACAGCTCACCTCGGAGTGGACCTAGACAGCCCAAACGCCGACAAATGACGGTCCATCAAAAAGGGAACAAGCGCTCGATTGCCGCAGCATTGAGTGGTGCTCCGTATTCACATCCTTCAAACGCTTCCGCATACTGAACGGCATTTCCACGGTCGTGCCCATAACGTGTGCCTAGCAGTGCACGGTAGGAGTTTGCATCGTGGCGCATCCGCGCATCGAGGCGGTCGGTGAGCCAACGGAGACGGTCATTTGGGTTTGTTGGGACCTCATCTCGGTAGCCACCAATCCATGGTAACCATTCATACATCTGCGATGCGTGACAATCCAGCATCGCTATCTTCTGAGTAATGGTGGTATCGATCGAAACCACAACGTCCGGTGCGAAGGGGAGCGGTTTTTTAAAGGTGTCGCTTACGTATGCGATGACCGGGTTGGTGTGCAAGCGTGGCGTGGCAGCACGGACATTCGGCACCATCACCATGTAGGCTGCATCTTGAATGACCTGTGCGGTGTATCGATGGTCGGGATGGTAGTCGTTTGGTCGCGGCGAGAGAATCAAGTCTGGGGAGAACGTACGGATGAGATCAATGAGTTGGTGGCGCAGTTCGAGCGTTGGAACGAGTGTTCCATCATGATTGTCGAGGATGATGTACTGCACGCCTGAGCGTTGTGTTACCGCATCTGATTCACGGCGCCGGATCTGTGCAAGGATCCCACCGCCGAGTTCGTGATGCCCTGCATCGCCGTTCGTTACCGAAACGAAGCAAACAGTGTCTCCGCGTGCAATCCACAACGCTGCAGTTCCACCTGCAGTGAATTCACAATCGTCTGGATGTGCGCCGATGATGAGTATCCGCAATGGTGTGCGCATAGGGTCTCCTCATGTGTCAATCTACCGCTAGTATACATGTACCATTCCCGCAGCGGATGTCCATCGTGGTGGTGCGGGTAATAATGTATACATTTTTCTAATGCGAATCACTTGACGCGATGGATGTGACCTCGTACGCTATAGATATCACGCACTGTGGCAATCCACTGGTATGGAGGCGCTCATGGCGCAACGGAATTATTACGACGTTTTGGGCGTACCACGAGACGCATCCGAAGAAGAAATACGCAAAGCATATCGGGCATTGGCGCGCAAATTTCATCCTGATGTCAACCCAAACAACCCACAGGCGGAAGCACGCTTCAAAGAAATAAGCGAAGCGAACACCGTGTTGTCCGACAAGAATAAACGTGCACAGTACGACCGGTTCGGCTCTGCTGGCCCGACGCAACCAGGTGGTAGTCCGTTCCCCGGTGGGCAACCCGGTCCTGGAGGGAGTCCATTTGGCGGGTTCCAAGGCGGCGATTTCAGTGACATTTTTGAATCCATTTTCGGCGGCACAGACCCACGTGGTCGGTCGTCACAAGGCCAAGATGTCGAACAAAAGGTCGAGATAACACTCGAAGAAGCATACACTGGGTCTGAGCGGCGTTTTCAGTTCCACGCGCCGAGCGGGCAACCACGTTCGATAACGGTCAAAATTCCCCCGGGGATTGAAGCGGGTGGACGGATTCGTATCCCTGCAGAGGGCGCACCCGGGTTTAATGGCGGCAGACGCGGCGATCTCATTATTGTGGTTGGGATTGCAGCCCACACACGCTATGAGCGGAACGGCAATGATTTGTCTGCCAAAGTGCCGGTAGATTTGTACGAAATGATCCTCGGCGGCGAAGTCAAAATCCCTGTCATGGGCGGTAAGTCACTTACCCTCAAAATCCCGCCGTTGTCGCAAAATGGTACGACGCACCGGATACCCAACCAAGGAATGCCGTTGAGAAGCAATGCGACGCAACGTGGCGATTTGTACCTCTCACTCGACGTCGTCTTACCAACGGCATTGAATGACGCAGAACGAGAGCTGTTCCTCAAACTCGCCAAAACCGCAGACCGTACATAGGCCGACGGGGCAGGTCTGATTTATGGTACTCTGCAGATACATCGCACCGTATCTTGGACCATTATGCAACCTACCCCACTGACTCCTGCTGCCCGTGAGGGTGCACTGCGACTTTCGATCTATGAAGGTGCTTTTGCAAGCATTTTCATGAGTATTATCGCCAATGGCTTGGTGACGGGACTTGCCCTCTTTCTCGGGGCAGGTCCCTTCGTTTTGGGGGTATTGGGTGCGCTCCCGTTCATCACACAGTTGATGCAACTCGTCGGTGCATACCTCGAAGAAAAAACCGGCAATCGGCGCTTGTTATCTGTTTGGAGCGAGGCGCTCAGTAGGTTCGTGTGGATTCCGATTGCGCTTTTGCCCCTCTGGCAACTGTCGAGCACGGTGAGTCTGACGATTTTTGTCGTATTGCAAGTCATCGCAGCTGCGTTGTTCGGGATTGCGGTCAACACGTGGTCAAGCTGGATGACCGACCTCGTTCCGCCCGAGCGCCGCGGCAGGTACTTTGGCATACGCAATACGGTGGCGAGTTTTGCGTCGATGGTAGCCGGGCTCGGGTCTGGGTACGCACTAGACTACTTCAAGCGTACCGCCAGCGAAGGAACTGCGTATGCGGTGACCCTCGGCTTTGGTCTCGTCTTTGCGGTAGTGGGCATTGTGTTGCTCCGGCTCCAGGCCGAACCCCCAATGGAGCGTCGCCCCCGTGTCCCTATACGCGAAATGTTTCTTTCGCCATTGGCAGATGAACGGTACCGGTCATTGATTGTGTCGGGGACAATCTGGGCGTTTGTGGTTGGTGTGGCTGGCCCTTTTTTCAATGCATACGGTATCGAATCATTACAGATGTCATTTGCTGACCTTGCATACATGGGGATCGTGACCAGTGTTGCCTCGATGGTTGTCTTCCCGGTAGTCGGCCGGATGCAAGACCGCTACGGTGATCGCATCGTGATGTTGGTCAGCGCCGTCTGCGTTATTCCATTGCCGATTGGGTGGATTCTGTCGACCCCAGACAACTTATGGCCGTTGTTTGGGACGTCTCTGGGCGCTGGCCTCTTTTGGCCGGGGATCAACCAAGGGCTCGCCAATATGTCGATGGCCCAGTCTCCTGCTCAGGCTCGGGGTGCCTATCTGGCTACGTATGGTGCGGTGACCGGGGTTGGCGTGGTGCTCTCGGGACTTGCAGGGGGAGTGATCGCCCAGTACCTGCGTGGCTCCGAGTTCATGGTTTTTGGGTACATGCTCAACCATTACTCGGTGCTGTTTATTGGATCCATCCTGTTGCGGGCAGCAGCAGTAACCTTTGTGTTGCGCAAGATATAACAGCGCAGATTCGCTCCGTGTGGAGCGATTCCCTTCCATTGCGTAAGAGCACCGTATATGCATGTGTTTTCGTCGCTGTCTGTGCGCCGCACCATTGAGACCACAGTTATGACACTTTGTATCAGTGTCGTGCTGCTGGTGATCAGCGGTGTGATCCCGTTCTCGGTCATGCGCGGTGCTCCATTGCAGTACACCCGTTTCGTTGTTCCGGTTGCGACGATGCCGCAAGCACAATTGACCGGCTGGTATGGCCCCGAAGAAAACGAAGTCGGCCTTGGGTATCGCTGGGGTGCTGCTGCCCCGCGTATCCCGGTTCATCTCCCTGAGTTTTATGCAGAATGGTTTGTCATTCACATGCATGCGGCGAGTTTTTCGCCTACGACGCTCACCGTGACGATTGATGAACAAATCCAACCAGCCATCCGACTGCAAGCCGGTTTGTTTCGTCATTATCACCTCCTCGGGAGACTTTCACCGTGGAATGATAGTCTGTTTCATACCTTTTCTTTTCATACCCCAGCCCCTGCCGACATCAACGGGCAACCATATACGGTCGCACTCGCTGAGCTCCAGGTGCGTGCGACACGATTTTTTGGCTCTACGACGCCTGTACCATCGTGGGACCGGCAGGCGGAGCGTCGGTCGCTCCTGCTTTTTGTCGGCTGTCTGTTGGTGGGGCTGTTGCTGGGAGCGTCTGTTTCAACATGGTGGCTGACACTGCGGT
>CAIPUQ010000306.1 GCA_903868295.1 uncultured Roseiflexaceae bacterium | reverse complement strand
GCAGATGCATCGGAGTGATGCGTTGGTTGCGTTACAAGAGGTATTTGAGAAAGAGCTCAGACCGAAAGTGGTGCAGATCTATCAACACAATCGGATGGCTTTTCTTATTGCGATGCTCAAACTAGCAAATCAGATGCGCCAATTCACGCTGTTTGAGCGCGAGTTGGTCCAGTACCTCGCGCAGCTGTTGAGTCAAGACCTGTTCGATGTATTGCTCAAGGCCGAGATTCGTGGCGGTGTGGCAGAATCCCACATCGAAGCGTTCCTACAACGCGCGCTCACTGACGCAGAGATAAAGCTCTTGCGTAAGCATGGCGTCTTTTTGGTCGAGGAATACGACGAAGCGTTTGTGCCGAATGGCGACACGGACGCGGTGTATTGGCATGGGATTCTTCGAGAAATGGTCAACCCATCCTGGCGCGAAGCAATGAATGCAGACCAAAACATTTCGTACGAGGACGCGGTGCTCGCGACGAGTCTCATTACATCCTACCCCGCCAGTGAGTTCCAGCTCCATCAGCAGAAGAACGCACGGATTCGGGCCTGGCGCGAGCGTCTCATGCCTGTCATCCAGGTCTGGCTCATCCGCACGGCCATAACCGAGCACCGTCCACTCAAAATGCCGGTCGCCGCCTGGTGGGATCACAGTGGCGCCGAGGCGGTGCTGCGGAAACTCAATAGTTACACGCCTGATCGTGGCGATTTGCGCGACTATCTCATCAAAGCATTGCCGTAGGAGGGCAGCATGACGAACATACACCCACTCGACACAACGAAACATCTGCAAGAGACGTACCGACAATACCTACGCTCGCTCAATGTCATGAACGATCCGACCATGAATGATTTGTATGGCAAACAACTCGAACACGAGGTACTGGTCAAAGGACCCTACCTCGAAGGTACGCTGCCGTTTGCCTCGAGTGGCACGCTGGCCTCGCTGGTGCACGAAGGTGTCTTGGCCCGGCAGTTTTTGCAGATAAACCAAGAAGTCTTGCCGGCTACACGACCCATCTATGCGCACCAAGAACGTGCAATTCGTAAAGTGGTCACACAGCGACGGAATCTGGTGGTTGCCACTGGTACTGGTTCAGGCAAAACCGAGTCGTTTTTGATCCCCTTGCTCAATATGCTGTTTAGCGAAGACCCGCATCAGCGCCAATCAGCTGGCGTTAGGGCACTTTTGCTGTACCCCATGAACGCATTGGCAAACGATCAACTCAAGCGTCTGCGGGCGTTGCTCAAGTATACGCCCGAGATTTCGTTTGGGCGTTACACCGGCGAGACCGAGCAAAGTGACGTGAAAGCGCGCGAGCAGTTCCGTCGTGAAAATCCGGGCGAAACACCGCTCCCCAACGAACGACTCAGCCGTGACAGCATGCGCAATAGTCCACCGGATATCTTGATTACCAATTATGCGATGCTGGAGTATCTGTTGCTCCGCCCCGAAGACACGGTCTTCTTCGATGCAGAATCTGCCAAACACTGGTCGATGATTGTATTGGACGAGGTACATACGTATAACGGTGCCTTAGGTGTCGAAATAAGCATGCTACTGCGACGCGTCAAGCAACGCATCGATGCCAAGCCCGGGCAATTGCGCTGCATCGGCACTTCTGCCACAATTGGGTCGCTCGACGAACGCGTCGATGTGGCGCGCTTCGCCGAAACGCTGTTT